>DASVHD010000046.1 GCA_036382775.1 bacterium
GCACTTTGTTCTTCAAATGCTCGCGCAAGATCTCAACCTTTTTCTCGGGACTGATTCGCTGCCGTTTGCCTTCCATTTCGCTCCTTCCTAACCACCTTATTCAGCTAGGCCCGATTGTCAAGTTCCATCTGAAGCAGGACACCGCGGCTGAGACTGATACAAGAGTAAGCCTTGATCTTGAGGGTGTGGATATTGTGTATGTGATCACGAAGATATCTGAGCAGCTCGGCGGCAGATACGACATTGTGTGCAGCAATGAAGTGAAGGGCTATGTCACTGTTAAAGTAAATAATATCTCCTGGCGCGATGCATTATCAGCAGTCCTGCAAAATACCGGCTACGGATACAAACAATATGGGCATGTGTTGTTCGTCGACACACAAGAAAAAATTACTGAAGACGAGGAGGGTGGCGCGAAGCATATAGTCCTATATAATGTCTGGCCAAACGATGTCAACGAGATGTGTCGGCAGATCGAACCGTTACTCTCTTCTAAGGGGCACGTTTTCCCTGATGAACGGACCGGGCAGGTGGTGGTCATTGATCATGCCGCAAAACAAAAGCAGGTCAAATTTTTAATCGCTAAGCTCAAGAAGCCCGAGCGGCAGATACTTATCCAGGTTAGGATCATCAGCACAACAAATGTCATCAACGAGGCGATCGAACAGCGCTGGAACCTGCCGCTGTTGCGCCTGCCGGTTATCGGCATTGTATATCAGCAAGAGCCGGCCATTCAAGGTTACGCTCATGTCACGGCGGGCGTCATCCCTTATTTTGACAGCTTGCTGGATATGCAGATCCTGTCCGAACATACGCGAGGATATGAAAGCGTCACAGGAAGGCTATTGATCCTGGAAAACAGCGAAGGCACGCTCGCGACCGGTCAGAAATTCAGTGTCCTGATACGGGACCAAGCCGGTAATGCGGTCAGCCAATTCTACTCCGCGGGGTTCAAGGTTTCGGCAAGGATCAACGCGCTTGAAGGTATAACGGACGGCCTTCCTTTGATGTTGAAAATAAAACTTAAGATCGAGATGAGCAGCTTTGACCGAGCATCGGTGCTTGCCGGCAGGCCGATCATTCCGAGTTATGAGTCAGAACTTGAAACTTACGTGAGGGACGGCGAGACCGCGGTCATATGCAGGCGGATCGAAGGGCTGTTAGGCCAGCATGAAAAAGAACCGGGCTGTCTGCTGATCGCCAGGTTTCCCTTTATAAACCGTCTTTTCAGACCCTGGACACGTGTTGGCGACCTGACCCACCAGTACATTCTGATAACACCAAGGATCGTGAATTGATCATACAAGGTACTTCTCCCGTTATACGGGATACTCGGTTTTGCATCCAAATCACAGATTTGGGCAAAAACGGTATCGATGCTCCCTCGATAAACTCGGGATTAATCGAAAGATAAATTACTCATTACTGTTCGAGTGTAGTCGAGCGAAGTCGAGAACTACCTTACAAGGAATTTCTCGATGCGCGACACTTACTCGAAGAGTATTATTTTACGATAAACCGCTTTCGGAAAAGCTTGCGATTTGCATTGAACGAACAGTGAAATCGTGTCAGCGAATCGATCATAAATAATATCGGCAGGCGCTTGAAATACAATCGCGCCCGGTCCATCATGTGTTCGTCTTTTTTACCTTTGTATAATCGGAAAACTTTTTCGGCAAAACGCGGACCATATTCAAATAACCCGGTAAAATCACCGGCCGGATCGCCAAGAACACGGTCGCTGAAATCAATAATATTGATGCGCTTTTTCTGGTTGTCCCACAGGATATGGATATAGGTCAGATCGCGGTGGATCAGTACTTTCCGTTTATTTTTTTCATATATTTCAAGGGCCGATCTCAGTTCATTGAGAAAGCGCTTTATGATCTGCTTGTCATTTTTTGTCAGATCGCGCGAGGGGAAAAGTAAAGTTTTAACATTACGCACAAACCGGTCATAATATAACCGTACGTTTTCGCTCCGGATGCGACAGCGTTTGATCATATTTTGTGGTGTACTATGCAGGGTAGAGATGAATTCTGCCAATTGTTTGGCAATGGTTTGCCGGTCCTGGTCGGACAGTTTTTGAAATCGTGCGTTGGTCAATTCTTTCCCGGCAAGCATTTCATAGCCGGCAAATGATCTGTCTCTGGATACATAAGTGTATATAGGAATGCCAACATGCACTCTTTTTTTAAGATAATTCAGCAATGCAATTTCATTGCCAAGCTCGCGCAGGTAATAGCCATCCCGCGATCTTATATTGGGAAAGCGAAAAACGATATTATTTTTGCCGTGATCTCTCTCAAGGATCACTACGTGGTGGTCCCAGCCATGGGTAATAAAGCGGTATCTTTTCCACCGCAATCGCGGAAACTCGTTGTTTATTTTGTTAAGAAAGCGTTTACTATCCATGAGCGTAAATCGAGTTTTTGAGCTGCTGAATTTTTTTACTCACCTTTAATTTTATCGTTTATTGCTGCTTTCAGAATCTTGAAATTCTCTGCAATGTAATATTTCCGCTGGTCGCGTTCCAGGATCGAGCCCAGCTTGACCGTATAATCTTTTTTTGTAAATCCTTCGATTAGCTTTAGTGACTCCGATAGAGTAGATGGTTCATCGGGCAAGGCGATGCCCTTTTTGACAAGAAATTCAATGTCGAAGACATCCCGTATCTCTTTTCTGGTCATAAAACATTCGATCTTATTTAGCATCATATCCTTCAGCGAAAGTGCGGTTAAAAGCACCTGAATAGTGGTATGCTTGCTGTAGGCGATCACTTTTTCAGTTTCGATCTTCCGACGGATTTCTTTTCTGATCTCGATCTTGAGACTGCGGGGATATATCTTTGATCTTAACTCAAAAAGCAGCGTGTGATATTTATTGGCCGCATCGCTCAGCGCGTAAAAGGCGCTGAGCGAAGTCCTTATACCCTTGAAGAGCTTGGCAATATCAAGCGGTTTCTTGACTATCCAGAAGTCCAGATCAACCGAATGGCGGTTCAAGCCATGGCAAAGCCGCAGCATAGTACCGCCACAGAAGACAAGGGATCTAAGATAGCCCAGACTATTGAGCTTATCCAGCACTTCGATCTCGAACTGCTCTTGTTTGATTAGATCCTGCATAAACTCTTTACGATTTTTTGGGTACGATTCGGGTAGATCCGGATAATCTTTCTGATCGCCCCGGAGTCGAGTTTGGCAAGGTCGAGCGCGTCGATGTCAATCTTGTATTTTCCGAATGAATAAAGATATAGGGCATCAACCAATGCTTTTTCTTTTGAGCTGATAAAGACATCGCTATTGCTAAGGCGGGAAAACCCAAAATAATACTGTTTTTTCAGCTTATAGTAATTGAAAACCGTTCCTTTTATGTCGTAGATCACCGTTCTTTTTTGTGCCACGCATTCGATGACATTTCTTTGCACCTGGGTGGTCACGCCGTAATAACTCAGCGCGGTCACCAGGGAGACATGCGAAGGCACCTGAATAATGTTGGCAAGCCGCATAAACTGCTCCAGCGTGTACGCGCGCCAGTTCGAAGCCAATACATAGACATCTTTCTTTATGCGCAGGAAAACATCCGCGCTTGCGTAGCGAGATGCCATGACCCGCGCCGATTCCGGTTTGATGTCAAAAACACGGGCGAGGTCCGCGACCGTGAAATACAATCCGGATCCCAGTTCTTCAAATAGTCGAGCATTTCTTCTGAGCATAGTTAATTATCACTTTTGTTAATTATATATATTTAATAAATTTTGTCAATAAGTCATTTCGAATCTTGACAATCGGCAAGGCGGTATTATAATATTGTATGTATAAAAGGAAGGAAAGATGGAGATGAAAAAAATCTCTTTGATAGCACCTGTATTATGCCTGGTGCTACTTTCCTGCCATCATGTATCCCTTCGATGCGAGCCGGATGTGGTGGTAACTAATATTGATTATACATCTGACCCGTGTTCTGTGCCGTATGGAGATGCGCATCAGAAATTTGCTGATAACTACTACGGTACTGACTTGTCCTTTGATCTAAAAAACGCCCTGGTCGACCGGATGGCGGAGATCGCGGATTCCCTGGGTGAGGATGGTGATGTTCTGAAGGAGTGCGTTATCGCTGCGTACGGTGATTCGTGGGATAGCCAGCCCATGCGAATCCCATGCTATGCGGAAAAATGCGTTTATGATAGCAGTGAAGTCTGGGCGATCGTCTTTAACCGTGAAAACGACTACAACTCCAATATCGTTCATTTTGACCTTTTTTTCATATCGCTAGATACAAAGGCAGTTTTGTATACGGATGGATGTTATTGAATGCCTTTAAAACGATATCATACAAATCCAGACTGTCTTGTTTTATATGGTTTTTACATGGCAAACGGGATAATCCCGAAAAAAAAGGATGAATTATGAAGATAGCAAGAATAAATATATCACTTACACTTGTATTTCTTTTTTCTTTAGTAAGGAGTATAAATTCACAAGGACTGACAGTAACATCAGCCGAAAATCGACCAGGGGTGAGTTATCCTGATGGTTACGTGAATTCGATACGACTTAAACTCCATTTGCCATCCATGCCACGAGTCGGGGAAGTTTTCGAAGCGGAATTCACGGTTTTTTGTATTAATGATTTAGAAAATATCAAATTTGGACCAAATTATACAGTTACTTTTTCTAGTAATGCAGCTACGATAACAACTGGGAAAGAACATAATTTCTCTGGTTTTATGAAAAAGGGTGATTTTAAACAATTTAAAGTAAAAATGAAAATTAATAAAGCTGTGCCTACGGTTAGTATAGGTAGTGCTATTACTTCCAAAAAATGGCCAGCTCGAGAACTCGTATTAGTTATTTTTCTGATTGATTCACTAACTGGTCGGTATGGGACAAAGGAAGAGTATGAGAGGAAGTTGCCAGTTGAATACCGTTATGATTTTATTGACGGATCATTTATTGGTGCATACGACCAGACTCGTGTGTCATTGGAAGAGAACAGACAAATCATTAAAATGATGAAGCTGTTAGAGCCTGCATTGAGTGATTCAGAAGCCCTGCTTCTTCATTCAGATATGTATCGGATTGGAATTCCCAAAGGTGCAGCAATATGGGATGAAGTGAATAAACGGTGGATTGAAAAAGGAATATTTGAATATTATCTGAAAGATGGGTGGTACAAAGCGTTGCAACAGGGAATGCTCGAACAATGGCGGGAGGATGAAAAAAGAAAGATCGAAAACGAAGGAAAGGAAGGCAGTATTAATTTTTTTCATAGCGGTGATAGTAATAATGAAACAAAACTGACCTGCCCTGCTTCTAATAAATACATGGTAATAGGATTATTCAATATTATGGAGTTAAGCCGTAAGGCTTTTATTAAACTCTCACGAGTTAATTCCCAGCCTTTTGTCTTCCCGGATTCGTCCTTTTTGGTAAGTGCCTTCGCACCATTCGGCGACCGCCAACCCGTGTTCTTATCTTAAGAGTATCACTTTTTCGGTCTGTTGATAATCTCCCGCCTCTTGGTGCACGAAATAGATCCCGGCGGGAAGCCGACGGCCATGGGCGTCATCGCCGGACCAACATAGATTTGATTCATGATACATGATGCATGATTCAAAATTATTAGTTAAATCGTTAACAATTCGGCCTGAGATATCGTAAATCTTTAACGAGAAGTTTTTTATCCCGTAGCCTGCATCGTGCATCATAGATCTGATTTCTGTCTTTTCACTGAACGGATTTGGATGAACCTGTAAATTGTTACTTTCGGCGTTTGGATATAGTATTACCTTTTCATTTAATCCAACAAGAGGCGCTTTATATTTGTATTTTATAGTACAGTATTGCCAGAAGATGGATGTGGGATCATTACTCTGTCCCGTTACATAAATATAAACTGTATCATCCGTGCCGTGACTGCAGGCAACATCATAAGCCCGGTCATAATCTCCTACGCCCTGGTCATAATATATTGTCCAGATCGTATCACCATCTTTGGTGTAAGCTGTGGTTAGATAATCGTCATAATAAGGAGGTGTACTGCTACCCATGCCGGATATATAAATATTACCGTAATTATCCACTGCTACGCCATAGGCTTCGTCATAACCACCGTCATCATAAGCTCGAGCCCAACATTCATTCCCATTAATGTCGTATTTTATAGTGACATAATCAACCGCAGCCGAGTTCCAGTTCCCCTCGCCGGTAATAATGATATTATTCCATTGGTCAATCGCCATATCCCGAGGGACATCAGAGGCGCCTTGATAATCATGCCAGCGTATCCATTGCTCGTTTCCCAATGAGTCATATTTGATCGTCAAAAAATCCCAGCCGGTTCCACTGCCAAAGCCAATACCTGTTACATAGATATTCTGTAGATTATCAGTTCTGATCACCATTGCCTCATCCTGAGAGCTGGTATCATACCGACGGACCCAGAGTGTATCTCCATCAGGGTTGTATTTAATTGTTGCATAATCTTCGTCAGAAGAACCTCCTCCAATGAGATGGTCACTATATCCCGTCACTAATATATTTCCCGTTGCATCAAGAGCGATGCTGACAGCAACATCAGAATCAATGCTATCTGTGCAGCAATATTCCCGCACCCAAAGTTCATTGCCACCAGGAGAATATTTGATCGTTGCATAGTCAAGACCTGTTACAGTATTTTTTGCAAAACCGGCAACATAAACATTTCCTAATTCATCAGCGATCACTGCTTGTCCTCTGTCAGAACCAGCATTGAATGTGCCGGTATGTCTTCTTACCCACAGTTCAGTACCATTGGTGTTATATTTTATCGTGGCAATATCCTGAGAAGTAGTGAACCCTCCGTTACTTTCTCCTGTTACATAAACATTACCCGCAGAATCTACGTATAAAGCGAACGGCTCATCATTATTGTTTCCTGGACCGTTATAGACCTTTTTCCATATCTGATTCCCTTGAGCATTATACTTAAAAGTTACATAGTCTCTTGAGGTGGAAGAGGATTCAATACTCCAGCCGGTTATATAAATGTTGCCGGCGGCATCCACACCGACACATTTGGCACCAGCGCTGCCATTTGCAGGGCCATATCTCTTTACCCATTCGGTCTGGACTTGAGCAAACGATATGACAAAGAGACAAACCTCTAAATATATTAAACCTCTAATCATTTTTTCCTCCTTTTAATATAGTATATTATATTCTAAATTGTTGACAAATCTGTTGACAGAATTTCAGAGCTGTTCAGGAAAGTAACCGGCGGTATTCCAACTCGATTTCCTGTGACGGTGTTAATTCCAATTCTTCTCTGAGCAATGTCTTCAGCTTCTTGTATTGCGAGACAACTGCATTTTTATTCTTTAATGCGCTAAAACATTTTATCAACAGCAGATGTATGTTTTCAAGGAACGGATTGATGCTCAAGATCTTCTGAGATATGTCGATAGCCCCGGCATAATCCTTGTGCTCGAAATTTTTCAAGGCGATCGCTGACAATGCTCTTAAATGGCCTTCTTGATGGTATCTCCTTAGTTCTTCGATCCAATCTTCATAGAATTCTTCAAGAAACGGCGCCCGGTAGCGATTTATCGCTTTCGTATACTGTGAGATCGACTCTTCACTTTTTCCCTGAGATTCCAAGACTTTTGCTTCTTTTATTCTTTCATCAAATTCCACCGCATCGATCCAGATCTTGAATTCCTGGTTTAAAAAATATTTTTGATCCTTAAAGATAATAACTTTCAAAGGCGGTATTCCCGACATCTCGGCTATGGTTGCACGAATGTGATATAAGGCTGAACGGAGGTTCATTGATGCGCTTCGGGGACCGAGTTTAGGCCAAAACTTATCGAATAATTCGTCTTTGGTGAATTTTTTGGACTGGTTTATCAGGAAAAAAATAAATATTGCCTGCAGTGATCTTGTTCGCCAGTTTTTTTCCTGAACAGCGTTCCCTTTGTGAAATAGATCGAATTTTCCAAAGAGCAAGGCGGCTAAGTCGGCCTCCCTTGCTTCTGAGGGCAGTTTGATAAGTTCTTCTTGCGGCTGTTTTAACTGATCGTAGAGTTTTTTTACATAATCCATGGGTCCAACCTGCTTCTCCAAAGCAAATGATAAAAGATGTGAGCTTTCCGACTGATCTACAATAAATCTATCATACTTTTTTTCACACGCTAAGATCAGGACGCTGCTAAAATTTTCTTTGAATTTCTTAATATTTTTCGATCTTAAAAAGCAGTCGGCAAGATAAAAATATGCCTGTATTGTTTCATACTGAGCTTTGAATTTAATGTAAATCTTCAGGGCTTCATTAATGGCACGGATCGCAGAACGGATCCTTTTCGTATCCCTTGCAACAAGTCCTTTTGAGACCAGGAAGTTGGCATAGGCGATGTCTTTTTCTCGTGTCGGGATGCTTACGGATAGTTCACTCAGACACTCTTCTGCTTTAAGATAATTTTTTATCGAGCGGTAATCGTCGGCAAGGGCGGTCAAGATCTCGAAACACAGATTATCTTGCGCCATTTTTTGGCATAATTCCAGGGCTTCACGGCGGAGTTCAATTGCTCTGCTTTTTTTATTTAATTGAGATAACAATTCTGCTTGGATCAATTTGACGCTGAGCAGTTCTTTCTCATCATTGAAGTCATGTGCCAGTTTATACGCTTCCTGTAAATAACTCTCGGCCTTTTTGTAATCGCCCATCTCCACCATAATGCTCGCCACATTTCGATAGGATGTACATACACCCTGTATTTTACGATACTGATAGATTTTTATCGCCTTGCCGTACAGTTCAAGCGCCTTCGAGAAATCTCCAATGAGGTCATAGAGTGAACCCAGGTTATTCATTAATGTCATTTCAAGTCTCAGGTCGTCGGTTCCTGCGACCAGCCTTAATGCCTGATTAAAGCTGGTTATTCCATTTTCGTAGTTACCTGTATATTCGTAGAAGATACCTGTGAGATTGAGGATCCTGGTTTTTAACTTATTCAAATGAGAACCGGAGATCAATTTGTATGCAGATCTCGCGGCTCGCAAACCCAGACTGTGTTTGCCTCGATTTAAACTGATCAAACACCTGCCATAGAGCGATGTTGCCAATCCTTTTTTGTCCTTTTTGCGTCTAAAAAATCTACCAGCCTTAAGGTAAATAGCATCAGCCACGTCCAAACGACCTTGCCACCGCGCTATCTCGCCTTTAATAAAAAGCAGGTTGGGTTGTTTTTCGATCAGCGTATCGGGCAGCATTGAAAGCCAATTTTTCACAGTATCATATTTGCCTTTTTCGATTACATCCTCGCCGATTTTCTCTACAATCTGCGCTACCTTGCGGTATTCATTAATATCTTTATAGTGTCTGATCGCAGACTCGTAATTTCCGGTTTTCAAGAAATAATCACCAGCGCGTAAATGCATTGCATTGATTTGATGCTCATCAGTTTCTTTTTTGCATTTTTGGCTAAGAAAATCTTTGAAAAGCGGGTGATATTGATAACTGCTTTCTTGAAAATACGATAGAAAAATATGCTCGTTTTTTAAAAAGGATAGCATTTCATCCGAGTTCTCTATATCCAAAGTATGATCACATATTTCCGGATTCAGGTATTCCAGGATTGAAGTTTTAATTAAGAATTTTTGGATGTCTTGCGACTGGTTCTCAAAAACCTCTCCGGCAAAGTAGTTGAAGATCTCTTCGCCGGATGCGATATAGCCATTCAGGGTATCTTTCGCTTTATCTTCGCCAGAAGTACTGATTTTCTGCAAAATCAACTGAATTGCGGTTATCCAACCCTCAGAATGCTCTTCAATGCGCCCAATCTCGGGATCAGAAATCTTTAGTGCATAAACCTCTTTCAAGAGGTCCTGGATTTCTTTAAGATCGAATTGCAGTTGGTCTTTTTCGAGTTTAAATAGTTCCTGCTTGGCAAAATAATACGGCAGGTTCAAAGGCGGGGTAGAACGGGATGAAATGATCAAATGCAGATTTGCGGGCAGATGGCGCAATAAATAATCCAGGGCATTGCTAATTTCTCGGTTCTGCTGCAAATGCTGATAGTCGTCAAGGATAAGATAAAACTCATGCTCTCCCTTTATTCCTATTCCCTTTAGGGAGAGGGTAGAGCGGGAGGAATGTTCCCCAAATTCATTAATGAATGTGCCCACTAAGATCTCGATGTTTCTGGTCTGGAGAATGATGCTTTTTGTCCTCTGTCCAAAATCCCGAAAATACCTCTGAATGCCGCTGACCAGATAATTAAAGAATACCGCAATGTCATTATCCGATGCATCCAGGCTATAAAACACAAATGGTTTATCGAATTTAGCGCAACACAGGGCTAAGAGCGTGGTCTTGCCATAACCGGCATCCGCACAGATGAGAATGAGTTTTTTGTCTAAATTCCCATTGAGTAAATGTAAAAGCCGGTCGCGGTGCAGAATCTTCCCTTTTATCTGCGGCGGCTGGAGTTTGGTCTGAAGAATCATATCTTCCATAGACATGGTCTCTCAATTGAATCTTAACTAAAAATCAAGCAAAATCAAGGAATTTAAGATGCTTTAACAGGGCTTGGCGTGCGGATTACCGCCTACGGTCCATGGGTATTATTATCACTGCGCTGTCGTTTGCGTCTCGCTTCCTAAAACGATGTATTTATATAGGAAAATAAAAACGAGGAAATCGAATAAGCTATATACCTATAGTTTATTCCAGACATCCTTATCCAGACTCCGGTACTGTATCGCCTCGGCGATGTGCTGGATCTTGATACTGGAACTGGACTCCAGGTCCGCGATGGTCCGGCCGACTTTGAGGATCTTGTCGTAAGCCCGGGCCGAAAGCCCGAATTTTTCGATCGCGGTCTTTAAAAGATTCTGGGATTCGTCGTCGATCGGGCAGTATTTCCGGATCGCTTTTGCTTCCATATGGGCGTTGCAGTAGATCTTCCTGCCTTTTTCTTTTTCCGAAAACCTCTCGAGCTGAGTTTCCCGCGCCTTGTTCACGCGGGCGCGGATCGTTTCGGACGGCTCGCCCGGCGTGGCGGTCTTCAATTCGTCGTATTTCAAACCCGGAACTTCGATGTGAATATCAATGCGGTCAAGCAGGGGACCTGAGATCCTGGCGCGGTAGTGCTGGATCTGGTAAGGCGTGCACCGGCATTCATGATAGGGATCGGTAAAATATCCGCAGGGGCAGGGGTTCATGGCTGCAGCCAGCATAAATCGTGCAGGATATGTCAGGGTTATTTTTGCCCTGCCAATGGTGACTGAACCATCCTCAAGAGGCTGCCGTAAAACTTCAAGAACATTTTTATGGAATTCAGGCAATTCATCCAGGAACAAGACGCCATTGTGCGCCAATGATACTTCCCCTGGTTTTGGAACATGCCCGCCGCCGATTATGCCCGCGTCTGAAATTGTATGATGAGGCGAGCGGAATGGACGTGTGCCAACCAGCGGGTCGCCCGTCTGTAATGTTCCCGCGACTGAATGAATCTTTGTCGTTTCCAAAGCTTCATCAAGGGTCATCCTGGGGAGTATTGTAACAAGCCGCCTTGCGAGCATTGTTTTGCCAGTGCCGGGAGGCCCGATCATAAGGATATTGTGACCGCCGGCCGCGGCGATCTCCAGCGCCCGCTTGGCGTGGTACTGACCTTTGACCTCGGCAAAGTCGATCGAATACTGCGACGCGGCATTAAATATTTCGTTGCGGTCAACCTGGGTCGGGTTAACCGCGATCTCGCCGTTTAAAAAAGCGACGACCTCGATCAAATTTTCAAAAGCGAAAACATCAATGCCTTCGACGATCGCCGCTTCTTTGCCGTTCTGTTTGGGAACAATTACGCCGGAAAGCTTGTTTTGCTTGGCGGCAAGCGCGATCGAGATCGCGCCTTTTATCGGACGCAGTGAACCATCCAGCGAAAGCTCGCCCAGGATAGCGTATTTCTTCATGGACGTTTCGCGGATCGTCGCTGACGCGGCTAAAATACCGATTGCGATCGGCAGGTCAAAACTTGAACCTTCTTTCTTAATGTCAGCTGGCGCCAGATTGACGGTTATTTTCTTGGTTGGAAACCTGAAACCCGCATTCTTTATCGCCGCGAAAACCCGATCCTTTGATTCCTTGACCGCGTTATCGGGCAGACCGACCGTGGTGAAGGCGGGCAGGCCGCCGGACAGGTCAACTTCCACATCCACGAGATATCCCTCGATCCCGTACGTCGCACAAGATAGGATTTTTGATAACATGGGGGTAAATATAATCAGAACGCTATCGATGTCAATATCATTGTGATCGATCACCTCGGTAGGTATTAAAAAATGAAGTTATGAGGATGAGAGGTTATGAGGATATGATTATATGAGGATATGAAGATAGGAAGTTATGAGGTTATGATATCTTATAAACTAAAAAGACGAAAAAGACAAAATAGACCATTGAAACAATGATGTATTAACCCTTGACACTGCGTAGTATGTTATTAAAATAAAGAAGCAGGATGTGTGCATATTAAAACAGGATGGCAAAAAATGAAGACCTTTGTTTTTGCGCTTCTAATCGTAAGCATAAGTTTAGGTCATGCTCAAACAGAAACAACAGCAGATACGGTGATAAATAGCGGCTGGGTGATAGCGTATGGGCGTTTACTGAATAAACCGTATAAATTAACAATGCTAAATGACACAACATATGTTAATGGTATAGAAATGGAGCCTCCGCATGATTATTACCCTCTTCAGCCAAGAACACAACCAATGGGTTTAATAAATACAGATACCGGAGAAATAGTCATTCCCAAAATGCACGCTTTTCATTTAAAGCTTAGGGATTTATGTGAAAAATGGAAAAAGAATTATAATAATGACAGCATAGTAAAAAAAATGTTGTCTGCGTATATCGATACACAGCATCTGGTTAGGATAAAAGAATATGTTTTTTATGGCAGCGGCGTAAAAATAACGTATGATTATAAGTGGAAGGATCTCTACCTAAATCTTGAAAGCGACGAAAGGCAATTAGATACTTTGTACATGGGAATCTATGCGGATCTTCCCATAGATATAAAGTCCGATTATGAGCAATACCAGGCAAAGCATGCATCCGATTTTGAGCAATTCAAAGCAAAGTATGCAATGGAAAAGGAAAATCGTGATAAGAGAAAACAAACTCAGCGTAAACTTATGTTTAATATGATAAAGGGTATTTTAAATCAAAGGGGACTATTTTTTGTTGATAACTGGGATATGATGACGATGTCAGCTGAAGTCGCGGACAGCGTTGTATTAGCCATAAGAAAAATAATTAATACACAAATACCTGATTCTCTGAAAGTAATTGAGATCCAGCGTTTTGTACATATGCCGGATGAAGGTGCAATGGAAATCCTAAATAACAGCGATTCGTGGAAAGAGGATAATGATAAATAATCAATGGAAGATGGCAAGGTGCATTGTATTATATCAATTTCTTTGTTATGATATGATATATTCATGGAGAAATCATGTCTATCTATAAATCATGGGAAGAATATTTTAACCGATTGCTGCGCGACATAGCCGCAAAATACCAAGGTAAGGTAAACGAACCGAAAAAAGTGAGATTGGACGAGATTTTTCATTATTCCGACTATTCGGGTACAATCAATGCTCATTATGTTATTATAGTGATCAATCAGTTCGTATCTTTAGACCAGGGCATCACGCAAATATCAGGCAGCGATGATATTGAATATCTTCATTTGAAAATCAAAACGAATAGCAGATTAAATTTTCAATTGACTAAAGAAGATCTATCCACCAAAGTGGCTAAATTCATGCATCTTGAAAGTGAATTCAAGACCGGTAATACAAAATTTGATACCAAGTTTTTAGTTAAAATAAGATCAGAAGAAGATAAAACAATAATTTCAGATTCTCGTCTGCAGGAACTAGTGTATAAATTGGAACCGTTTGTTCTCCTTGAGTTAAAGGACGGCATTCTACATTGGGCGCAAACGATCATAAGGGGAGAACAGCTTAGATTTAGTGAGGTCGACAAATATCTGGGATATTTATTAACACTTGCCGATATGTTTACACAACATCTGCGGGGGAATAGTGATTAGAGAATATAAGAATAGTGGACCGGTGGAAGACGGGAAGTGGAGTAACCATAATAACTGAAGAAGTAAGAAGTAGGAAGTGAAAGGAATAAAAGAAGAAGATGAAGATTAAAGGAAATTTGGATGAAGACGAGAAAGTATGTTGTATTTTATCGGGGGATGTGGAAGGGACGATAAAGGCGATGGAAGTAGTTGTTGATATAAACTAGTCGTTTGTTTTTTTGTTGATATTCTCCATCAATTTTGATATTAACTGTTTTACGAGCGATCCAAGCCGTAAAGATAATCTATGCAGTCGTTCTCTCTCAATGCCTTTATGGGTAAATTTACCTCGAGCCCTTATGATTTCACGGATACTTATCTCACTGTCATTATCCGGAATCTTATATTTTTCTAAAGTTCTTATAATATTATTTGCATTACTCTCAGTCTTCAAGGCACCAATTCGACTACATATTGTTGTGATACTATCTGGTGCGATTTGTTTATCATTGCAAATACGCCTGGCATTTTCTATTATTTCATCGATAAGTGTAGGATCATATGGGACTGAAAATTCTTCGGTAAGGCTTTCTAATGCTATGAAGAGTAAAATAAATCGTAAACCTTCTTTTTCTTGAAAATGGGATATACGATATAAAGATAAAGCATTTTCAATTTTGTTATACAATTCGATGTTGTCATATTTTTTAACTGTATCTTTTAATGCTTCCTCTATTTTATATTTGATATCCGGGTCATAAAATTGACCGCCTGCTATTCTAACTAATGGAATAAGCCTTTTTTCATATATTAAATCCCCGTGTTTATTTTTGTCATACGGATAGATGTAGTAGGATATTTCATCGAAAGCGTGATTACATCTTATGGTCAAAAAATTCAAAAATCTTCTGAAGTTTTCAAGGCTGTTATAAAAGAAACCATCATCATCATCGGTTTGATCTTCAAGTATATACGCAAAAATTCCTTGAGCTAAATCGCCAGAAATACCCTTGCTTAATGGAATTATTGTGATATTTTTCCAAGTCAGCTCTTCCATCGGTCTAAAATCAAAAATCCTATAAATTTCACCAGGAAAGTATATTGGAAAAATGGAGGTTGCGTATAAACATATGGCTTGATTTTTCATATTTATTCCATGTTTTATCTGCTAGATAATATAACAATATAATCCTAAGTCAATACTTCCGTTATTTCAAACGGCACCTTTAATATTTCCCCTGCTGTTTGTCCCGTTAGAGAAAATTGCCTATCTAAATCGGTGGTTGTTTTCCAACAAAGCAGACAGAGGTTCAATATTACCATTGCGCATTCATGTTAGATCGTAGAGTTCTCTAACGGGATTTGTTGTCTATGACACCAGGATGTTGTGCCCGCCGGCCGTTCAACTTGGGGAGGATGATGCCGTCCAGGCCGTTCTCCCGGCTGGCCAAGTCCACCTCAACCTCGACGAGATAGCCGTCGATGCCGAACGTCGCGCAGGAAAGGACTTTGGCTAAATGGATTTACAGACCGAGCAAGATTACAACACCGGTCGCGATGGCCAAGATCGCCATTATCAAATACAGACCTGCAATGTTCACATGGAATAATGAGAACAGACCGGTCAGAATAAGCCAGATGCTCAGCAAGATCATGCCCACGCTTTTTGTTAGTTTAATATTACTCATTGTGTTACCTCCTTTTGTTGTTTTCAATTGAAAATCAACTCTTTTTAATTATTCGGTATCATTAACAAAATCAGGAAATTATAATTCTATTTTATGATTTGTCAATCCCCAAGGCAACGTTTCGGCATGATCTTTATAGCTCAAACAAGTTGTAAAAGAAACGAATTGAATCGATATTAATCCGATAAATAGGTGCCACGTTGCTGATTACCCGGGGTTGGTGGGGTAGATTGACGCCCTGATTCGACAGTCGGCAATTTTCTCTCCATTATCCAAATTTACTTGTAACTTCAAACGGAATTCTGAAACATTTACTGCCTGTTTGTCCCGTTAGAGAAAATCACTGGTTTCAATCGGTGGTTGTTTTCGAACCAATAGATAGTGATTTAATACCAAAGCCGCGCATTGCCGTGAAAGGGCAGAGTTCTCTAACGGGATTTGTTGTCTATAACGCCAGGATGTTGTGGCATGATATATAAGGGGTTGGTTAGTGACAGTGAAGAGAAGGTCGAAAATAAGAAGCTGGTGATCGTGTAATCCCGTCCACATTGACTTCAGTAATAAATTATATATAATTTTCAGGAGGATATTATGACCAAAAGAATGCTTATGTCCCTTGTATTGAAGATTTTAGCTGTGATGGCTATAATGTACGGTATTACACTTGTTCCATTAATATTTTTTGCATTAACAGTTCAATTTTCTCCACTGCATGTTGATGCCATGAGTTGGTATGCATGGCATTGGTATTTAGTAATGGCAATAGCACAACCGCTTGTTTTCTTCGTATTGGCATTTATATTATTACGATGGTGCGATTTCTTCGCCAGGAAATTAATAACTGATGATAGCTTAATCACAAGTGCCATAGGAGATGAGTGGGAAAAACAATTCTTTACGCTTGCATTACGCATAATAGGTGTTGTATGCGTGGTATATGGAATCCCGCTATTAGTAGAGAATGCATGTCAACTTAAATTTATGTCATGGTGGGGTAATCCCTTTGAATGGGCAAAAATAGTAAGTGGTTTTGTTTTGATCTTCACTGGCATATATTTATTATCAGGTGGTAAACGAGTTGTCGCATATGCTTTTAGGGTGCCACATCATAAAGATGAATCCTCAAACAATGGTAATACCAATCAATAACAACTAAGATTCTTATTGAGCCGTATAAAAATATCTATTTTTTATACAGGCATTTAATAATTGACTAGTCGACAAATGATCCAAGGATTGATTCATTGAGTAATATCCTTATTTTTAACCAACCTCACTTGTAACTTCAAACGGAATTCTGATATATTTACTGCCTATTTGTCCCGTTAGAGAAAATCACTGGTTTCAATCGGTGGTTGTTTTCGAATTAACAGACAGTGATCTAATGCCAGCGTCGCGCATTGCCGCGAATGGGCAGAGTTCTCTAACGGGATTTGTTGTCGATAACACCAGGATGATAGCGCCTACCTGTAAAAAATACGCGCACCCTGAAGGGTGCGGCTACATTTTCAGGAAATCACGACTGGATTCCCGATTGCTCGGGAATGACACCCCTCACCCTTACCCTCTCCCACAAGGGGCGAGGGAATGAAATATTGGAACATAAGATTGCTTCATCGCTTGACTGAGGATAAAATAATCATATACTATTGCGAAGAGTGGAGATGATAGAAACGGGAAATTGGGGATGATTGGGTTGATGTGTCGCTATACATCACATTCAGTCAGGTTCTGACAGGGGCATTAAGCCAATAGGAGGTTAAAGTGTTTGATAGAAAAATGTACTTGCTGGTAGGCTTCATCCTGGTGAGTTTGATCTATGCTCTGCCAGTGGAACAGAGTACCGCAGAAGCAGTAGCGAATTCCAGATTGGTTCATGATGGTCGGCAGGAAGATCATTCGATCGCCTCCCTCACTGTCATCAAGGACGATGAGACCGCTTCTGCACTGGCCTATGTATTTGAACTGGACCCGACTGGTTACGTGATAGTGGGAGCGGATAATCAGCTCCCGCCGGTCATTGCATATTCCTATACGAATCTCTGCCGGGATGACCGGTATGACAGGAACATCCTTTTCGACATTGTAAAGAGAGATATCATCGCCCGGCTCGCCAACGCCGGCAGCATTCCGAAGGGGATCAAGACCAAGTACGAAAAACAATGGCATGAGTATATCACGAGGGATTTTGTCACTCTGGCACCGGCTCTGTTTGAACAATGGCCTCCTGCCGGTTCGACGCCCACCGGAGGATGGCTCATGGAAAACTGGAGCCAGGGTGCTCCGTACAATTCCTACTGTCCCATGGATAATAATGCCGGGCAGAGGAGTGTCGCGGGATGTCCCGCAGTAGCCATGGCAGCCATCGTGAACTTTCAGGAGAAGATAAACGGAACGCGATTCGATGATAGTGATGACTACTACCACAACTTCTATGAGCAATACTGGATCGACGATGATCATGTGGCTCATGATTTCCCATCCTGGCCGGAGTTGGACGTGTACCTGGATACGCTGGAAAACCACTACGCCCAGTCGATCCCACCTACTTCATCTGACAAGGCGGCTCTGGTGTTCGCCAGCGGGGTTGCATGTCATCAGGTATATTCGGCCTCGATTTCCGGTACCTACGGCATCACCCAAGCAGCAATCGCATATCAAAGATTCAACTTTGTTGAATCTGAACTCCTGTATGATTCATCTGCATACCTGTTCGAGAGATTGTCTCAGAATATGATGGACGCCATGCCGGCACATATGGGCATAGTGGATGAGGGGCCGACCTACGGCCACAATATAGTTGTTGATGGTTACAATACCGATTCTTTCTACCACTTCAATTTTGGCTGGAGTGGCAGCTACAATGGATGGTATCAGTTCCCGCTGACCGGTATGCCATACGGCATGAACATCATAGAAGGGATCATTCTCGATATCGGTGACAGTAGTCAGTACCGGGTAAAAGACGCAGATGACCTACAATCGGGCGGAATATTCCTGACCATGGCATGCTCAGGCAATCCGGTCAGATCAGATCTTGGCATCCGCATTACTCTGCGGCAAACTTGCCATGTGAATCTGGCGATTTACAGCATAACCGGCAGGCTTGTTGCAATACTGGCTGACCGGGAATTCAGCCGCGGCTCGCATAGACTCAACTGGAATGCGGATGGATTAGCCTCAGGTGTATACATAGTCAGTGCAATGAGCCCTCAGGGAAGGGTTTCGGAGAAGATCATAGTACTGAAGTGATTCCCTGTAGACCATGAGGAGCAGTATTGGCATCGACGAGCTCATACGAAAGATACTATTTACGCGCACCCTGAAGGGTGCGGCTACAATTGTGACAATCAAGACTGGATTCCCGCTTGCGCGGGAATGACATATTGGAACATGAGATTGCTTCGCACAGAGATCACTCGCAATGACACCCCTCACCCTTACCCTCTCTCCCATAGGGACTCCAGCATCAAACTTTCTATAATGTTGCCTCAAGGGGCGAGGGAAACAAGTGTGACTACATTTTCAGGAAATCAAGACTGGATTCCCGCTTGCGCGGGAATGACATATTAGAACATGAGATTGCTTCACCCTGCCACGCAGGGTTCGCAATGACAAATTAACTTAACAGATAGTAAGCGTATCAGATTATCAGACAATCAGGTAGTGGATATCAGGTTATCAGGAGACCAGATTAACAAGAAAAGCAAAAAAGGATATTACTTAATTGCAATGATTTTCTTGTTAAGGCGTTTATCCGTGGATTCCAGCGATACAATATAAACGCCGCTTGGTGCTTTTTTGCCTTGATCGTCGGTCCGATCCCAATAAATCTTGAATTGTCCGGTGCCTTTGATCTTAAAAAGATTCTTCACAACCCTGCCCGCGGCATCATATATAGCTATTTTTGTATTGCCATACCCATATGTGCTGATATCCATCCAGACGCGATCGGAAAATTGCGTCGGGTAGACATTAAGTTCGCTAATTTGTGCCAACGGTTGTGCCTTTTGCTCATCGACCGCAACCAGTGGCAGGATCGTGAAATTCATATGAGTCACGGCTATTGCCGTATCCGAACTTGTGGTTGCAGTGTAGCGGATATAGCAGTTGGTCGAGGTCGGAGAACCTGCCGGAATGAGCCATTGATACCGGCCATTGTTAGGTACGCTCGCCACTATCTGGGTCCAGGGACCCGCAGAGCCATTGGTCGAAAGTTCAAGCCTGACCGACGCGGTATTGCCCGCGGGAACACCGCAGGTCCAGTTGATGAAATGCACCGAGTTCCGATAAAGCTTCTCGCCGCCCCTGGGAAACACGGGAAAAATAAACAGGCTTTCCGGAACCGAGCTTTCCTTATAGAAGCGCAGCCGGTTTACCGGGTTCATGCCGGTGCCTTCTCTGCTGACCAGGGCAATGTCGGGGTAGCCGTTATGATCTGCATCCGCTGCCACGCGGAAAGCCGCCATGTAGCCGGGATAGGTCGTTTTGAAGGTTGTATCGAGGGTCCAGTTCCCGCTGCCGTTTCCCAGCCAGACCGAGACAACGCTGTCGCCGAACGCGCTCAAATCCATAAAACCGTCAATGTTCATATCGCAGAGCTGGGTATTGTAGTAAGGCCCGGATGTCGGCAGGGTCCCGGAGAAATTAGCCCAGGTATTGCCGCCCAGCCATTGCCACACTTCCACGCCGCCGCTGGCATTGCGAAAGGCAAAATCCTGGTCGCCGTCATTGTCAACGTCGCCAATAGAAGGACCGCGCCTGCCCGAAGTGCCGCCGGGCGGCAGGTTTCCGTCGGCCAGGGTAAATCCTCCGCTGCCGTTGCCCAGATAAACGCTGCCGTACTGGTGACCGGCGCAGTAGTCTGCGTAACCGTCGGCGTTGACGTCACAAAACAAAAAATCCATCGAGGAATTGCCGCCCAGGAATCCGAAACACTGATGCCAGGTTCCGTCAAGGTGATTGATGAAAATATGGTTGCCGTCATCGGCACCGAACGCGTTGCCGCCCAGATCAAGGTCGCCATCGTTATCAATATCGGCGAAATCCGTGCAAAACATCCCCCATGCGTTAGGATCGCCGATCGAAATGCCGTCGTCCCACGGCGTCCAGTTCTGGCCCGTGCCGTCGCCCAGCGCGGCTTCGATCACTGAATCGCCGAAATCAACGCCGGAATAGTTGTGGTGCATGCCGTAACCAATATCCATGAAGCCGTCGTTATTAATGTCGCCGATCGCGATGCCGCCGTAGCCGAATTCACCGTTCTGGTAAACGCTCCATGAACCCAGGCCATTGCCGAACCAGACCATGACCCCGTGCTCCTGGGTGTTGACATAGGGACTGCCATGGTCGCCGATCGACAGGATGTCGATATTACCGTCAGCGTTGATGTCCGCCATTTCAAGTTCGGTCCTGCCTGCTTCCATCTGAGGGGTACTGAGGCCCTGCGATGATTCCACGTAGCTCAGCGCATGAACCGTCAGCGGTATAAAACAGAGAAACAATATATTGACTAGTTTTGTGTTGTTCTTCATATAAACCTCCATTTTTATCAAAAGTTGTACATTTATTAATTATTACTACTATATTATATGAAATAATCACGCAAAAACAAGGGGAGAGGTTGAGATCAAATCCGTATACCGTAGGCTGTAATCCGTAATCGGCATACGACAGCGCAGTGATGCAGTGTAGCAAAAAAGGGAGTCAACTCGTAAGAGTTTTATATAAAAGCCTCACGGCTTAACTCCCCGGCTTAAATCCACCTCTTAAGGTTGTTCTCCCGCTTATGGAGCGCGGGATGCTCATTGTTGTAGTCACATCAAAGATGTGAACAAAATTGGCATCGACAAGCTCATACGAAAGATACTATTTACGCGCACCCTGAAGGGTGCGGCTACATTTTCAGGAAATCAAGACTGGATTCCCGATTGCTCGGGAATGACAGAAAAAACATGAGATTGCTTCGTCCCGCTGTGCGGGGCTCGCAATGACGACGGGGGTTGAAACGACAATAAGGCACAAAAGCGTTCCTCGAACCATATTTCCAAAAATGTCAAGTAGTAGTAGACATATTTAGCCCAATTTTGTCTACCAATCCCAGCTGCTTTTTTCAGTTGGTCAGTATTTCCCCTACTGTTTGTCCCGTTAGAGAAAATCACCGATTTCAATTAGTGGTTGTTTTCGAATAAAACAGATAGAGGTTCAATATTGCCCTCGCGCATTCCCGCAATGGGGAGAGTTCCGGTGCTCTAACGGGATTTGTCGTCCATAACACCAGGATATTGTACATATTGACTTCACCCAAAAACCTCATATAATAGACAAACGATAAAGTAAGATATGGATGGTAGTATCAAAATGAATTGTAAGATTTGGAAGGAGGCTAATATGAAGAATATGATGTATGGTTTTATAAGGGTCGCCGGTTCATTCTTTTTAATGCTGATCATCTTCTGCATTATTATATCCTGTAAAACTAAAAATAAAGATGCCGGAGCAGATAAGAACAAATCGGTTCCTGGTAGTGTTAGTGCAGTCGTAGATGCCAGCAACCAGTTCGCCTTTGAACTTTATCGAAAATTCAATGAAAGATCAAAGGACGAAAATATATTTTATTCACCATTCAGCATCACAGTCGCTTTAACCATGGCTTATGAGGGTGCGAGAGGACAGACCGCAAAAGAAATGCAAAAAGTCCTTCATATCCCCGAAACCGCTGATTTAAGAAGAATAATTTTTGCAAAAATAATAAATGAGATAAATAAGAAGGACAGAAAATACAAACTTTCCACAGCTAACGCTTTATGGGCGCAGATGGATTACAAGTTCCTTGCTGAATATTTATATACTATTGATAAATATTACGGCGGGAAGGCAGCTAATCTTGATTTCGAAAGGCATTGCGAAGAATCCCGCGATACGATCAATTCTTGGGTTGAAGACCAGACTAATGGTAAGATCAAAGACCTAATTCCACCGGGAAAAATTGACGCTTCTACCAAGCTGGTTTTAACCAATGCTATCTATTTCAAAGGAACGTGGGTTATGCAATTCGATAAAAAACGCACAAGGGAAGGGGATTTTGAAACAAGTCCAGTTCAAAAGGTAATGGTTCCCATGATGCGTCTTACCGGCGGAAATACAGAATTAAAATATGCCGAAACAGAAGATGTACAGATACTGGAAATGCCATATGAAGGCAAAGACCTATCGATGGTGATAATTCTTCCCAGAGGAAAAAGATTGGATGAAATAGAAAAATCCATCACTTTAAAAAAATGGTCAGAATGGCGGAGCATGCTCAGGGAAAAAAGCGTGGATGTTTACATCCCGAAGTTCAAATTTGATGCGAAGTATTATATGAACGAGTTTTTGAAAAAAATGGGTATGCGGTCGTCATTTGGCGAACATGCTGACTTTTCGGGAATGGACGGTACACAAATGCTTTATATTGAAAATGTGATCCATCAGGCATTCGTTGAAGTAAACGAAGAGGGGACTGAAGCCGCAGCCGCAACTGAGGTGACCATGGATTATATAAGTGATGAAATATTTGAAGAATTCAATGCCAACCATCCTTTTATCTTTGCCATACAAGAGCGGAATACGGGAAATATACTATTCTTAGGAAGAGTCAGCGATCCCAGTAAATCCCTTTAAAGATTAAGGACAATACAATTCTCCAGCAGGATTTGTTGTCTATAACACCAGGATGTTGTGCACGTTCGCAAAATCATTCGCACCCTTAAGGGTGCGGCTACATTGTTTTCGTTAGCAAAAAGGGTTGGTTTTCACCAACCCCTTTTTGTGTGCTGTTTTTGTGTGGAGCATTTGCCAAAACTGAAATGAAGATACGGAAAAAGCATCTTGCCTTTGTTAATTATTCGGACTAATAATCCTTTTAGGCACTTTTGGCTTCAAACCAGCGTTTGGTTGACCCTTTCATTTTTCTGGCGGGTCACACTTTCTGAAAAACCTTGCTGAGGTATATTCTCTTGCGGTTCTCCAGCGATTTATATACTCTTGTTCCTTTTACTGCCGCGAATTCGCGCATCATCTTGTGCATGAACTTTGGCGCCAGGTATTTTATTGTGTTTAGTTTTCCGTCGTGATCAAGTTTAAGTGCGCGGAGAACCGATGAGGTGATATCCCATTCCCTTATCGCGCGGAGCCCGGAATCCCGGAAATGCCGGTTAGTTCTATCTGAGCAGCGTTTCCA
The DNA here is from genome assembly GCA_036382775.1 of bacterium. Lineage (NCBI taxonomy): Bacteria > bacterium. The sequence goes on from DASVHD010000046.1 coordinate 23,993, forward strand.
GAGTATGTCGGTCCAGGAAAAGAAACCGCCCGGCCTCAAGACCCGTACTGCTTCACGGATAAAATCGTTCATGGATTGATAACAATGTGAAGATTCAACGTTGATAACGGCATCAAATGATCGGTCGGGAAATGGTATTTTCATGGCATCGCCGACCCGGAACGAAAGATTGGGTTGCGAATATATACGGTTGCACAGATCTACTGCGTTCTTGGAAAAATCTATACCGACAATGGATTTTGGCTTAAGATACCGGGCCAAATAAAAACAACCGCCACCCCGGCCCGATCCGACCTCCAGAACATCTTTGTTCATTATGTTTGCGGGAGCGGCCACGTGATGATAGAGTTGAATGCAATACCGATCAGCCTCGTCACTGGTAAGCAAAGCCAATTTTTCCTCACCGTTCAAATGGGCATAGCCATAATTCATAAATGTCCATTCACGTTGGGTATACCGGGCAGTAAGATGTTGATACCAGCAGTTTATTAAACGGCTTCTTATTCCTGGGGTAAGAAATAAAATGGATTCAATGAATTGATTTAGCATTGCAAACGGCGATTTCCATCCATTAAAGGGCATATTAACCATAATTTTGAAAAAGTCAAGGAAATTATTAGAGAACTCTGAAGAAATATTCATCGCTCTCATGATTGAATAAAAATTTTGGGGTCACCTATGAAAAAATTGCTGTGCACAAATTTATCCAGTATTCTTCACGATTTCAAATGGAACCTTCAGCATTTCCCTGCTGTTTGTCCCATTAGAGAAAATCACCGACTTCAATCGGTGGTTGGTTCCTAACAAAGCAGACAGAGGTTCAATAATACTGTTGCGCATTCCTATGTAATAGTAGAGTTCTCTAACGGGATTTGTTGTCTATAACACCAGGATGATAGCGCCTACCTGCATAAGATACGCGCACTCTGAAGGGTGCGGCTGCATTTTAAAAAACCAAAACCGGATTCCCGATTGCTCGGGAATGACCCCGATTGGAAATGCTATTGCTGACGGGGCGGACAGAAAACAGATGAGATTGCTTCCCCTCGTTCCTCGGGACACCAGCATTTTAATTTTCCTAATGTAGCGCACAAAGATCGCTCGCAATGACAAAAAAGGGACTGCGAAATCTAATGGTGATATATTTCTTTAAATAGATGGCAGCCTTAAACCAAATAGACTAAAAAAACCAAATAGACCAAAAAGACTATTTCCGTTTTTTTATTTCTTCCACCACTTCCGGCGGTACCGGGAAGCCCAGGGAGCGGGCTTTAAGCACATCCTCGAGCGCCTTCTCAGACATCCCCAGCTGGTATTCGGCCATGCCGCGGTAGTAATAGGCGGTGGTGTACATTGTATCCAGTTCCAAGGCTTTGTTATAATCTGCCAGCGCCAGCCCGAACTCCGCCGCGTTCAAATAGATATTGCCGCGGTTGTGGTATGCCGCGGCCTTTTTGGGATCCAGGATCAGCGCGCGGTCGTAATCAGCTATCGCCCGGTCATACTGCCCGGTCCTGCCATACGCCACGCCCCGGTTATAATAGGCATCGCTGTATCTATCGTTTAACTTAATACTCCGGGAATAGTCATCGATCGCGTCAAAATACCTTTTTTGCACAAACCGCAGGTCACCGCGGTTCATGTACGCCATGGGTAATTTAGGGTTTATCTTCAATGCCTGATTATAGTCGGCTAGAGCTTTTCCCAGATCGCCGGAGTTGAAATAAATAATGCCGCGGTCATTGTACACCTGTGCATATGTTGGGTCGAGCTCGAGCGCGCGGTTGTAGTCAGCCAGCGCTTCATCGAACTTATGAGTTTTTTGATACAAAAAGCCGCGCTGCTCGTGGAAGTAAGCAATGTTTGGTTCGATGGCGATCGCACGGTTAAAATCTGCCAGTGCTTTGCTGTAATAATCGGTCCTGTCCAAACCCGGGACGGTCGAGTCAGCTATTTGAAAATATGCTAAGCCGCGGTTATTCAATGCCACAGGGTTATCAGGGAATTGCGTGAGCACATTATTCCAAAGCGTAATGCTGTCTTTCCAGGCATAGCAGCGGTTGAAACTCAGGACCGCAAGCGCGACAATGACCCCGGCCAGGATAAAAGATACCGCATTCAGCCAGAACAGCCGATAATTCCGCTTTAGATAATTATACAGCCATAAAAATCCCAGAACAAGCAGGAAAAGAACTCCCAGCGATGGCGCATACATGTACCGTTCTGCCGCGATGGCAAAACCAACCAGAGGCACGAGCTGGATGACCGGGAAAACAGTGATGATAAAGAACAGGCTGGCGAATACGGCTCTTTTAGTTGTTTTCCGCACATACAGGAGCCACAGTATTACGCCAAACCCGATGACCGCAAGCGGCGCCAGGAGATAATCAAGGGGCAGGGACAGGATCCGATTGATGTTATTTGGGTAAGGGTAGAATGCAGATAGGTTAAAGGGCGCAAAGAGCTTGCTTAGATAAAATATTATATTGCGGCATGCCACAAAGATATTTGCGGGTACTTTCAACTGCGCGCTGTGAAGCGTCTGTTGCGCCAGAATGTTGATTACGAGAAAGAGGATGGAGATACAGAACAGCGGGATCTTTTCCAATAGTATTTTTATGGTCAGCCGGCGTTGGTGAAGATAATCAAACAGTACCAAAACGAGCGGTAGCGTCATTGCCATGGGCTTTGCGAAGATCGATAAAACAAACAGGAAAATAGTTAACAGATAATATGTAAGTTTACGACGGTTTAGAAAAATTATATAAATGATCAAGGCGCTTAAGAAAAACATCGAATAGAGCATATCCTTACGTTCGGTCGCCCATGCGACAGATTCCACGTGGAGAGGGTGGAGAGCGAACAAGATAGATACAATAAAAGCTGTCGTCAGGTTTTGAGAGAGAAGATAAAATAGATAAAATACGAGCAGGGTATTGAATAGATGTAAAACAAGATTAGTAGTGTGAGAGACTCGCGGGTTGAACATTTGACCTGAACACCGATACTCCAGCGCGAATGAAAGCATGGTCAGGGGGATATACGTGCCGACATACGATGAAGATAAAATCGTCGCAATGTTTGACCATGACAATGTCTGAATATCGGAGTTTTCTAGGATCAGAGTGGAATCATCCCAGTTGGTATACCCGTTGTTAAGTGACGGCAAGAAAGTGAGGAAGGTGATAACAACAAGGACTACCATCAGAATAATGATGAGATTTTTTCTGGATCTGGTTTCCATGCGCATAAATATGGTATTCAGACTGGATTCCGTGTCAACAGTTAAGGATACCCCTCACCCTTACCCTCTCCCCATAAAGGGATATCAGTTATTATTGAAAGTTGATGTTTTGATGTTGCCACAAGGGGAGAGGAATTTTAAGAGTTGGGAAGAGCTTAGTCTTCGCCCGTCACTCCTGCGAACGCAGGAGTCCAGATGAAAAGAACTGAATTCCGTGTTAAACACGGAATGACAAATACGGACTGGGTTCCCGCTGGAGTTTACCCCGTACTTGATACGGGGCGGGAATGACATAGAAAAAGTAGGGCAAGGTCATGATCCCGCAATACGGGGCTTGCCTCCAGAACCAATGGTTCTTACGGAACCATTGGTTAGTTTTGCTTAAAACATCATAATCCGCAAACCTGAAGGTTTGTCCCACATTTTTAAATAGTTAGACACGCCAATTCATGCTTGTATTCTGTGACATAATGTATAAAATATGACCATAATCGAAGGGAGTATCGGCATGCGGCCAAAACTGAAGTTTTTAGATGATGAACTGATAAAGAAAATAATCTCTGAAGCCCGCGTAATTTTGTGCCAACTGGGCATGACTATCCATAACAAGACAGTGCTTGACCTGCTGGCTGAAAATGGGGCAGAGGTCAAGGGAGAAGATTATCATGTTAAATTCACCAATGATTTGATCGACCGGTCGCTTAAAACAGTTCCGCGTTCGTTCAAACTGTACGATGTTACGGGAAATCAAACCCATGACTTCTCAGGCTATAATGTCTATTTCACGCCCGGTTCAGCCGCGCTCAATATCCTGGACCAATCAGGCAGGATTAGGCGGCCTGTGACCGCGGATTATGTCATGTACGCAAAGCTGGTGAGCCGCCTGAAAAATATCGCGTCCCAGGCGACCGCGTTCATTCCTTCGGACGTGCACGAAAAAATATCTGACAGTTATAGGTTATTTTTAAGTCTGCTTTACTGCGAAAAGCCCGTGGTCACGGGCGCATTCACGATCGATTCGTTCAATGTGATGAAAGACATGCAGATCGCAGTGCGCGGCAGTGAAAAGTCGCTCGCGGAAAAACCCTTAACAGTATTTTCCTGCTGTCCGTCCGCGCCTTTGAAATGGAGCGACGCGACGAGCCAGAACCTTTTGGACTGCGCGCGCTACGGCATCCCCGTGGAGATAATTTCCATGCCATTGGCCGGTTTCATGGCGCCCGTGACCCTGGTGGGAACATTGATCCAGCACACGGCGGAAACCATTAGCGGGATCGTTTTGAGCCAGCTTGCTAACCCCGGCACGCCGGTCCTTTATGGCGGATCGCCGGCGATCTTTGACGTGCGGTACGAGACCACGCCCATGGGCGCGATCGAGACCCAGATGATCGATTGCGCGTATAACGAGATCGGAAAATATCTTGGATTACCCACGCAGGCCTATATCTCGCTGAGTGACGCCAAACTTTTAGACGCGCAGGCCGGTCTGGAATCGGCAATGGGCGCGACCCTGGCGGCGCTTGCCGGAATAAATAACATATCGGGTCCGGGCATGCTGGATTTTGAATCCTGCCAGAGCCTGGAAAAACTGGTGGTCGACAACGAAATCTGCGGCATGGTATTGCGCATGACCCGGGGCATTGAACCAAGAGACGATGATTTCCCGGCGATGGGGCTTTTCCAGGAGTTGTTAAAGAATAAGCACCTGCTGATCTCCAAGCACACGCGCACGCACCTTAAACAAGAGCATTATATGCCGGGCAACGTTATTGACCGGGCGAACCGGCCGCGGTGGCAGGAAACCGGGGCCAAAACGATCGATCAGAGAGCGCTTGCCGAGGTCAAAAAACTGATAAGCGAATACGAGCCATCGAAACTTGAAGATAAGGTGAAAGAGGAACTGGGAAAGTTGATAAAAAATGAGGCAATTAGATACGGGATGGAGAAATTACCGGAGAGGTCATGCGATTGCTGATAATAAGGGATCCCTCGATGCGCTTTGCAGCGCATAAACCTCGGGACGCTCAAATTTTCAACCAAATTATACATAGGATTTGGGAAAATTTGGCGGAAGCGAAAAAATATGGGATGGGAAAGCTGCCCCTCTCCCTTACCCTCCCCCTCGAGGGGGGAGGATAGAGGTGGGGGTGAAAGGAGGATATGCCGAATGAATATTGTTAAGCAGATAGAAACGGCTTTGGTGCAAGGCGATGATACAGGCGTGGGAAAGCTCACGCAGGACGCGGTAAAGCAGGGGATCGCGGCCAAAGATATATTGAATAAGGGACTAATTTCCGGTATGGAGATCGTGGGCGCGAAGTTCAAGGAACATGAGATATTTCTGCCTGAAGTGCTGTTATCAGCGCAGGCCATGAATGCCGGCATGGATATCATCAAGCCATTGCTAGAAAAGAGCGGTGCACCCGGTTTGGGCAGGGTCGTACTGGGCACGGTCCAGGGTGATATCCATGATATCGGCAAGAACCTGGTGGGCATCATGCTTAAAGGCGCGGGGTTTGAGGTCATCGACCTGGGCAGTGATGTGTCGCCGGATAAGTTCGTGGCAACTGCACAAAAGGAGAAGGCCCAGGTGATCGGCATGTCTTCTCTATTAACCACCACCATGCCCGTTATGAAAGAAGTAGTGGATCTGGTCAAAGAAAAAAAATTGAAAGTTAAAACCATTATCGGAGGCGCGCCCGTGACTCAGGAATACGCGAAAGAGATCGGCGCGGATTCGTATGGGTATGATGCCGTGAGTGCGGTGGAACGGGTGAAGGCGTTAATAATGCAACGTAGAGCCAAATGAAATCCCTCGATGCGCTATACGCGCATAAACCTCGGGACGCTCAAATTTTCAGCCAAATCACACTGAAGATTTGGAAAATTTGGCGGATGCCGTGAGCGCGGTGGAACGGGTGAAAGCAATGATGAAGAGATGAAGGGAAGAGGGGAAGATAAGGATGAAGAGCATAGGAGTTAACTCGTAAGAGTTTTATAAAAGCCTGACGGCTTAACTCCAGGAAAATTATGAAAAAATTCTCTAAAAGATTAAAAGAAAAACGCATAATTATCGCTGACGGCGCAATGGGAACTATGCTCATTGATCGCGGTCTTAAAGCCGGCGAATGCCCTGAACTTTTTAATGAGACAAACCCGGAGATGATCTCAGAAATAAACCGCAAGTACCTTGACGCAGGCGCCGAGATCCTGGAAACATGCACTTTCGGTGCAAATCCCTTGAAACTCGCCCGGCACAAGCTCGAGCACCGTTTTAAGGAGATCAATAAAGCCGCGGTGGCTATAACCAGAGCAGTGGCTGGCAGCAAAGCCTATGTCGCCGCCTGTATCGGACCATCGGGCAGGATCATGAAGCCTTTTGGCGATACAGAACCGGCAGCCGTGCAAAGCAGTTATGAAAGGCAGATGCAGGTGCTTATTCATGCCGGGATCGATATCATATGGGTTGAAACCATGACCGACCTGAGGGAAGCGGTGATCGCGGTCCAGGCCGCGAAAAAAGAAGCGCCGCATATCCCCGTTTTCGCAGCCATGACCTTTGATAAAACCCGGCGCGGGTATTTTACGATCATGGGTAACAACATAGAGCAAGTGGTAAAGGAACTCGAGGCCGTGGGCGCCGACGCGGTCGGGTCAAATTGCGGCAACGGCATCGGGAACATGATAGAAATAGCAACGCAATTCGCCAGGTCGGCGCGTGTGCCTATATCCATCCGGCCGAATGCAGGCCTGCCCGTGCTCAAGGCAAATAAGCCGGTTTATCCCGAGAGTCCCGGCTTTTTCGCTGAAAAAGCACAAGCTCTGGTCAGCGCTGGCGTCCGGATCATCGGTGGCTGCTGTGGGACAACGCCTTTACATATAGCTGTAATCAGAAACAAAATGGATTCTACACTCTAAATACAAGATTCCAAATACTGAACAATAGATAGGTTCTTAATTTAGAATTCTATGAAATTCTCCTCACCCTTACCCTCTCCCCCTTTAAAAGGGGGAGAGGAAACAGGTGAGGGGGTTTTGATTGTGTGTGTTCAGCTATTGTGTTGTCAGTATGTCAGATCACGGGAAAAGGCATCAAGACATCAGGACATCAGGAAAACAGGTTCCTAATACCATGACAATCTTGTAAGAAATCCTCTAATAAATGGTGTCCCTGTGGGATAATCTGATCTTCTGATACGCTGAATTCCTGCTTGACAATTGGTCAATAATATGTATAATATAGATAATAATAAGTGATTTCTGGCTACAAATCATAGGCGAAACAGCTGCTTAAAAAAAGGAGGTAGCATGGAAGGATCGCCAGTTAAATTTACAGTTGATTATCCCGAGAAACTTTCTCGTGGAATATTGATTCTGAGGACCTTGTTCGGCGGTATCTATGTCGGGATACCTCATGGTTTTTGTTTGTTCTTCTATAGCATAGCGGCCTCGGTCGTGATGTTTATCGCCTGGTGGGCCATCCTTTTCACCGGGAAGTACCCGAAAGGAATGTTCGATTTTGTTCTGGGGCTATATCGCTGGGGTTTGCGCGTCAATGTCTATATGTCGAATATGACCGACAAATACCCGCCTTTTAGCGGCAAAGAATAAACCAAAAAAATCAATCAGAAAAAATACCCCGCTGGATATGTTTACACCGGCGGGGTATTCTTTTCTTAGAGAAAAAAGAGTTTACAAATGTTACGAAAGGCAACCAATGAATCGAATATTTTATGATTAATTCGCTTAATTCGCTATCATTCGTTTTATTCGCTATTTATTTCTGGATCGTCTTCAGCAAATTTTCGATTTTTTTAAGCTTTATTTTACTCTTCAACCGCGTGTATATCTCCTTTGCCTGGTTTAAATATTCAAGCGCCTGTTTTTCTTTCTTGCATGCAATGAGCGCTTCGGCGAGCGCCAGCTGGCTGTCAGCGATGTCCGGGATATACCCGATCTCGCTGGCGATGCTGATCGCCCGTTTGATGTTCATCAGACCTTCCACTATATCTTTATCCTGACCGGTCATTACCTGCGTCTTGCCAAGGATCCGCAAGCCATGGATCTCGTGCTCCTTGGTTTTTGATTCGGTCGCGAGCCTAAAAGCTTCCTGCGCCGCGATCAGGGCTTCAGGGCTGCCTTTAAGCGAAAGGATGAGCGCGTATTGCAGCTTGAGATCGGTGACCAGGGCTTTGTTTCCGAGTTTGAGGACATTTTCCTTAATGCCATCGATGATCGCCAGGGCTTGATCGACGTCGTCGGCAAGGAGCAGGTCGGTCGATATATGCTCTTTTACCGTATAGATCAGCAGGTCGTCATGCGTGGCTTCGGCCATCGCCAGCACTTTTTTATGAAGTTCGCGCGCCTGGTCGATTTCATTCATTGCCATCATCAAGGGACTGAATGAGAGCATGTTGTTTATCTGTCCCCGCAGATCATTGACTCTTTCCAGGATATCCTGCGCTTTGTGGTAGTATTCCAGGGCTTTATCCCAGTCCCCGGTCTGGTTGTAGATTATACCGATATTGCCGTACGCGATCGCGGCGCCGCGTTCATCGCCGATCTCATTCCTCAGCGCGAGATTTTTTTCATGGCTGGCAAGCCCGCTTTTAATATCGCCGAGAAGATTATAATAAATGCCCAGATTATTGTGCGCGATCGCCTGCAGTTTCTTGCTGCCGATGCGCGCCGCAATATCAATGGATTTCTCTAGATGATCGATCGCCGTGGGGATGTTGCCCATGGACCGCGAGACCACGCCCATAAGCACGTACAGCGATGCAAGGTCGTTCTTGCTGTCGACGGACAGATAGGTCTGTTCCGCTTCCTTGAGCAGTTTCATTGATGAATTGCTGTCACCTTTGCGCCACACGATCTGTCCTTTCATGCGGAGACCGTGGCCGATAGATTTGGTGTCGTTGATCCGTTGAGCAATGGCGATCGCGCTATCGATCAGCTCCGCAGCCTGAGCCAGGTCCGCTTTCCTTTCCAGTAACAGATCAGCAAGATAAAAGGACAGGTGCAGATAATTGATGTTGTTCTGGTCGCGGTACCCGGACAGCGCCTGTTTCATCATGGCTAGACCATCATCCAGCTTTCCCATATCCGCTATCAGCTTGCCTTTCATGCCGGTAAGATGGGCTATGGTTTCAGGGTCTTTGGCCCATTCCAGGGCTTCGTTCACGTGTTTATACGCGTCGTCGATCCTGCCCGTGAGATGTTCCAGTTCGCACATTTTTTCAAGGATCGCAACTTTGTCGGCATTGTTTTCAGCGATCGCCAATCCCTGGCTGTAATACTTGAAAGCTTCATCACTGGCAAAAATGGCAGCGGCTTCATTGCCGGCTTTCACCGAATACTCAAGAGCTTTCGGCAGATCCTGGCAGTTCAAGAAATGATACGCCAGGGTCGCGTTGTATCCTTCAATATCATCTTTACCATTAAACTGCGTCTCGACCGTATCCGCAATGACTTTATGATAGATCGCCCGCTCGCTCTTCAGCAGGCTGTGATAAGTGACTTCTTGAAAGATCGGATGCCGGAACGAATAATAGATCATATTTTTATGGTTGACCTTGATCAAAAATTCACCGTTTTCCAGTTCTTCGACATGCCGGTAGATTTCCTTTTCCTTGATAACCTCTTCTAATAGCCTTAAGGGAAAGAACCGGCCGATGATCGATGCGGTTTTGATGATGTGTTTGGCTTCCTTGCTCAGCGCGTCAAGCCTTGATGTGACAGCCGACTCTATAGAACCCGGGACCTGGATCCTGCTTTTGTCACGGCCATGAACCTCAGGTCCATCCGATCTGCCCGCAGGTGTTTTTGTGCCGGTTTCGAGCATATTCCGGACGATCTCCTCGATAAAAAATGGATTACCGCCGCTTTTCTCAATGATCTGCTTTTTTAGATCTTCTGAGATCGTTGTTCCCGCAAGGTTACCGACGAGCCGCGCGCTGTCTTCAGGACCAAGGTTGTTGAGCGTTATCTCGGTCGTGTGATCAGCAAGCTCGTTTTTTAGCGTCTCAAAGATCTTCTTGAGATTTTCCGGCTCGCCGCTGCGGTAGCTGAGGTAGAAAGAAACACTTCCTTTCTTTACCATCGACAGCAGGAAACTGATGAGCTCATTGGATGTCAGGTCTGACCATTGCAGATCGTCGAATATAAAGATCACTCTTTTTTTCTCGGCAAGCTTCTCGACGAGAGTTGCCACGGCCAGGAATATCTGCAGCTGCAGTGAATGGCTGTCCAGGTGGATGATCTTTTCCTGGTCGTCCTTGCAGAGTTCGATATTGAGCAGTTTGTAAAGGTATGGCGCTATATCGGGGGCATCCGCACCCAGGAGGTCGTTGATCTTCGCGATGATCTTGTCCTTTGACGCCTCGGTTATTTTCATCTCATCACTGAGAAAATAACGGGTGAAACAATCATAGAATGATTTGAGGGGGATCGAGCTTTCATAGGATACACCGCGGTCTTCAAGCAACACGATATCCGGGGCCGTGATCGACAGGTATTTCCTGAATTCATACAAAAGCCGGGATTTGCCGACGCCGATCTCGCCTTTGATAAGAAAGTTTCGCGGTTTGTTTTTGATCAGTTCCGTATATCCTTCCTTGAGTTTGTTTAACTCCTTGTCCCGGCCGATCAGATCCGAATGTACCGTGCTGGATCCGAATTCGGAACCCCATTTTCGACCGATGACCTCGTAGGGATTAATACTTTCCGCCTTGCCCTTCAACTGGACCGGCTCAGAACTCATGTAATCGAAGGCGTGACGGGTCCGGCGGAAGGTCTCGGGACCGACGACGATCGTTCCCGGCGTAGCGATATCCTTGAGCCTCTGGGCGACATTGACCGTGTCGCCCATGACCGTATAATCCATCTGGAGGTCGGACCCGACTTTGCCGGCGATAACCTCGCCCGAGTTGATCCCGGTATGGATCTCCAGTTTCTTGAATGTTTTGCCGGTCTGGGTTTCCAGACGTGCGTTGATCTCGTTGATAGCGGTCTGCAGATCGAGACCGGCCAGTACCGCCCGTTCCGGGTCGTCCTCGTGCGTGACCGGCGCGCCGAAGATCGCCATGATGCAGTCGCCGATAAATTTATCGATGATGCCTTCGTAGCGGTAGACCATCATGGACAGCTTGCGGAAACACTCGTTCATTAGCGCGGTGAGCTCCTCGGGATCCAGCTTTTCCGACATCGTCGTGAACCCCGAGATGTCGGCGAAGATGACCGTGACATTACGACGCTCCTTTTCAATGGTGTCCTTCACGCCCAGGATCTTTTTTACCAGCGCGTCGGGGATGTCTTTTTTGATGATGTTCATGCGGTCGACCGCGGCGGTCGCTTTCAGGTTGAAACCGCACTCGCCGCAGAATTTATTCTGCGCGGGATTTTCAACGCCGCATTGGGGACACTTCACGGTTAATGATAGTTAAAAAAGCACCAAAATCAAGATAATTAGATTCTTCCCCTTCGTTTCTCTCCGGGTCAGAAGGATAGATGGAAGGGTCATTCTGAGGGTTTCGCAAGGAACCCGAAGAATCTCACTTTTATCAAAAGGCGTCTTCGATGAGCTCGTACTCGATCTTGCCCCGGGACGACTCGGATATCGCCAGGACGTCAAAATGGAAATCGCAGTCGGTGTTCATGACCGAAACATGGCGCAGACGCAGCCAGTACGTCGCCGCATTGCGGATCCGCCGCTGTTTTTTCCGGATTACCGACTCCTGGGGCAGGCCATATTCCATGGACCGCCGGAATTTCACCTCGACGAACCTGAAGGATTTGTCCTTTCTCAGAACAAGGTCGATCTCGCCGTAGCGGCAGCGGAAATTGCGGGCGACCACGATGTAGCTTTTGTCCGTGAAGAACTTGCGGGCGAGTAGTTCCCCGCGGTCACCGATTTTCTTACGGTTTAATCCGATCATCTTGTCAAAGAACGTATAAATTCTAAATAAGTTCCGTCATTGCGAGTGATTCCTGTGCGAAGCAATCTAAGTTTTTCTTTTCGGTTCATCGAGATTGCTTCGTCGTCCCTGCGGGACTCCTCGCAATGACAAAAAAGGAAGCAGGGTTCATCGTGTGTTTTGTAATCTTATTTTTATTTTTCACTTGGTATTTGAGATTTGTTTGGGATTTGGCACTTGGAATTTGGAATTTTTAAAGTAATTTAAACGTCATCCGATGGATCGGGCAGGGGCCGTGTTTTTGAATGCACGAACGGTGCAGCCTGGTCGGATATCCTTTGTGCTGGTCAAAATGGTACTGGGGGTATTTTTCATGGTACTTACGCATAATGGCGTCCCGGTGGACTTTGGCCAGGATCGAAGCGGCCGCGATCGATATGCTCAGGGTGTCACCTTTAATCAGGGACATCTGCTCGTACCCCGCGGGCAGATCCGGGATCTTGACCGCATCGATGAGCACGACCTCCGGTACCGGCGACAGACTGATGACCGCCTGGTACATGGCTTTTTTCGTGGCATTTAGAATGTTGATGCGATCGATGGTTTCGTGGTCAACTATGCCGAACGCGTACGAAACTGCCGAGTGGATAATGACTTTGAACAGCTTTTCACGCTGTACAGCGGTCAGTTTTTTGGAATCGTCGATTTCTGGATCTTCGAAATTTCTGGGAAGTATTACAGCTGCGGCTACGACCGGTCCGGCAAGCGGTCCTCGTCCTGCCTCATCGCAGCCGGCAATGTAATTATGCTTTATCCATAGGCTTTTGTCCGGGAGCGCCAGCACCTGGTTTCTCCTTGCCTTTCTCCTTTTCCTTCTCTTGAATTTTTTCTTTGCCCTTTTGTTCGGGCTTCTCAGCTGGCTTCTCAGGCGGTTTTTCTGTCGGCTTTCCACTGGCAACCGTTTCCGCAGCCTCGGTCTTTACCTCTGTTGTCTCCGCGCCAGTTGTTTCCGCAGTTTTCATCTTTCTGGCCTTTTTCTGACGCAGGTACGTCAATTTCGCACGCCGCACCTTGCCGGCTTTCTTTAGTTCAATTTTCTGGATCATCGGTGAGTGAAAGGGGAAAATGCGCTCGATACCGATACCCGCCGATACTTTTCTAACGGTAAATGTCTTACTGATACCGCTTCCTTTAGTGGCGATCACCACGCCTTGGAACGGCGCGATCCTTGTTTTGTCGCCTTCAACGATCTTGATATATACCCGGATCAGGTCACCCGGTCTAAACGTTGCGGTCTTAGCTGTCTTTGTCATTGAGGACCTCCAATAAAATTCCCAGATCATTCTTTGTGTACTTTTTAACGGGGATCAGGTCCGGACGTCTTGCCAGCGTCAGCCGTAATGATTCTTTTTGGCGCCATTCAGCTGTCGCTTTGTGATTCCCGTTTCTTAAGACTTGCGGAACCTCAAATTTTCTGAAAACGCAAGGCCGTGTATAGATCGGCGCTTCCAACAGCCCATTGTGCAGGGAGTCGGTTTCAGCCGAATCTTTATTGCCCAGCACGCCTGGAAGCAGGCGCGTGACCGCCTCGATAACGGTCAGGGCCGCGGTTTCACCGCCGGCCAGGATATAATCACCGATCGACATGTGGGTCAGATCGAACATTTCGTCAATGCGGGCATCGATACCTTTGTACCGGCCGCAGATCAAAATATAATTTTCATTTTTTGTTGCCAGCTTTTTCACCATATCCTGGTTAAGCAAATTCCCTTTCGGCGTAAAATCAATAAGGATCGGCGGGTTGGTGACAGCCTTCAGCTTTTTTTGCGCGTCGGCAATGGCCCTGGCCAGTGGCTCGGGCTGCAGCACCATGCCGGCGCCGCCGCCGAACATGTAGTCATCGACATAGCCGCCATCCGCAAAATCACGGGGATTCGTGAAGGCAACGCCGACCAACCCTTTCTCCCGGGCGATCCTCAGAATACCGCAATTTAACGCGCCGTTAAAATATTCAGGGAATAGTGTTATGATATTAAAGTTCATGGGATAAAAATAGCGCTGACGCGGGATCTATATTCTGCCCACTTTACCTCCCCCCGGGGGGAGGTAAAGTGAAGAATTATGAAAAAGGCACGAAACGTTCATTCGCATGCGCATGGTTTCATCTGTTTTCGATTGGGTTCTATCCGTCGTTGCGAGGTGTTACTCGATGATTTCCAGCACCGCGCGCTTGCCCTGCTTCATGGCGGCCGCGGTGATTATCGTTCTGATCGCTTTCGCAGTTCTGCCTTCTTTGCCAATGACCTTGCCTAGATCGCCTTCACCGACTCGCAGCTCATATATGATGCTCTTCTCGCCAGCGACCTCTTTGATGTCCACTTTATCTGGATTGTCGACCAGGCCCTTAACGATGTATTCAATTAGTTCCTTCATCAGAACCTCCTTTACCTTCTTCCTTATCTGGTTCTAGCTCTTTCTCTTTTTCAATTTCCTTGTTGCTGTCTTTAGCGATTATTTTAGCCACCCTGACAGTAGGTTGAGCGCCTTTTGAGATCCAGTACTCAATGCGATCCCGGTCGATCTTTACTTCTTTGGTCCGGGGATCGTAATGGCCAACGTTCTCGATGTATTTGCCGTCTCTTGCCTTCTTCGAGTCGATAACAACTATGCGGTAGACCGGTATTTTTCGTCTGCCTATTCTTGTGAGTCGAATTTTTACCATGTCCTATTATAGTAAAACGGCGCGGATTGTCAATAGTTGAGAGCGCTCAGAAAAAAATTCGCGCTCTCATGATTACAGCGATTACGGAACGATCTCAGCGATATTTAGTCGATGTTTCATCGCGGTGATCTATTTTTTTATCACTGTAATCATGGGGATTTGTTAAAATCCACTAGAAGCCACTGGCAAGCTCGAAAAACCTCTCTTGCCGGCGGAGGAGAATGTTCTCCTTTCAGTATTACCAATGTATCGCGGATGTCATTGGCGCGGAACAGGTCGTGGAGGTATCGGTTCTGCTCGAGATTCCAGTCTTTTTTCCGGGATATCAGGTATATAGCTTTACCGCTTTTGCCCAATGCCTGCCATTGGGCCATGGATAAGGTTCCCGCATGGCCGCACGCCGAAACCAGCCCCTGGAAGACATCCGGGTGTATGAACAGCGCCAGCATTGCCTGAACACCCTGGCCTGAGAAACCATAAACATACACGCGGGACGCGTCGACCGGGTATTTCGTGAGCAGTTTCTCCGTTGTCTTCATGATATCCGCATCGTTAAGGTTTGCGCTCCGATGATTTTTGCTCGCGTGACAGGTGGCCAATACCAGGTTCAAGCTGTCGGCAACAAAGGTCAGGGAATCAAGGTCTGCTCTGCCGGCGCCGGTGCAGCTCAGGATGATCAGCGCGGGGGAGAGGACGGGTTGGATCCCGGAAGTCGAATCTGGAACCGGGGATGGAGGCAAATAAAACCAATCCGAATCAGCGTCGCAGACAGCTTGACCACCGGCGCTTATTATCGCGATCAAGATAAGTGTCATTTTTTATTCTTCATACGGACGGACCATGATGCGGTGATGCATTTATTCTCTACTTTTTTGCTTCCAGAACCTTCTGCGACGCAGTTTTAGAAAGATCCATAAGCCAATGATTACGATCAATACGGGCCAGTCGCGGTAGAAAGAAAAAAATGTGATCCCGTAGTTGGACGCCCATATCCACGCACCGGTAAAGATCATCAAAAACGCAAAAAACAGACCGCAGCCCATGTTACCCCCTTCATTGAGGATCGAAGATAGGAAGGTATGAAGTTAAGAGGTTATGACAATAAAAAATAAAAATATCAAATCTTCCGATCTTCATAGCTTCATAACTTCTATTTTTTTTGTATCGCCACGTCGCCGTATTCATTCCTGATAAAAATTTTTCCGCCTGGTTTGTTGATAGTACCCTTCAAGTAACCGTTTTTCTCCACCGCATCTTTAAGCTCAAACTCGCAGTCAATCTCGCCTTCGCGAGTCTCCACTTCGATTTCCGCTTCTGTGTCTTTACTTATCGTAATGGAAACATCACCAGTTTTTTCTTTAATTTCGATCTTGTCGATCATGCTATATTCAAGTTCAACATCACCAGAAACTATGTCCGCTTTCAAGCTGCCTGACAGGTCCTTGCCGCAAATATCGGCTGATACCGTGGCGATTTCGATAATACCGTTCACATGGGCAATATTGAGGTCTCCGGAAACGCCTTTTATGCCAAGGTTGATGGCTTTGGGAACTGTGATTTCAAGGTTTCCGCTGAGTGCTTTGATCTGGAGCGTATCCGGGCTTTCGTTTACGCCCACAAAACCATCTTTCTCAATCGTTATGATATCAGTGTCTTTTCCTGAGATGTCAATATCACCACTGACACCCTTGAGTTCCAACTTCTGTTTTTTTGAAAATTTCAAGGTTTCTTCAGCTGATGCGTGGCCAAACGCACCATGAATGGCGGAAGTGACCATCTCAGGAATGGAATCCATGGTATGCCAGAAACTGAACGCATGAGGAGGGCCATGTCGCTTTCTTGATTCACCGCCGTTAAGCGCTTCCAACAGACGGGCTGCTTCCTCGGCATTTATCTTACCCTCTTCAAGCAGTTTCAGGATCCGCAGACGTTCACTCAATGTACACCTCCACGTATTCATTCTTTTCCTCGTCCGTGACCTGCGCCAGGACAAACCTGCCGCCTTCGGCGATCTCGCTGACCACTTTGTCGATGATCTCAGGATCAAAATCATCCAGCTTCATTTCTTTGCCGCTGACATTGACCGTGAACCCGTCCGGCATTACGCCTTTGAAGATCGTGCCCATCCTGGAGGCAAGTTTGAGCACGCCGACCGGTATATCAACTTTCACTTTGGGTTTATCACTGCCTTTGTTATAGACCCGGACCCGGAAGAACCGCGCGCGCGCCTCGTTGTCTTTTAGCGCGCCGAGCAGGCGGTCGGCCTCGTCGGGCGTGATCTTGCCCTGGGCTACCATTTCTAAAATCTTTTTTCTTTCATCGGACATGATATACTCCTTTCAAATAATTAAGGCAATTGAGGGCGTGACCATTATTTCTTTATGAAATATCTTATTACGCCTACAATACCGAGGGCGATCAGGATCGCAGGCCAGTCGCGGTACCAGGTGATATGGATGATGCCAAGGTTGGAGAGCCAGATTACAGCACCAATCACGATCAAAAGAATGCCGTTGAAAACAGAATGGAACCAGAATTTCATTTTTTTCTCCTTTGTTTCAGAATGCCGACTGCTTCATCCACGGATATTTTTCCATTAGATAGCGCTTCGATCGGATCATCCGCGTCAACCAGGGGAGAGAGCTTCAAACTTTTCAGCAGATCGTCGATCTTTGATTTTATCGTGGGGTAGGAAGTATCCAGCGCTTTCTCCATATCAGTGATCCTGCCCTGGGTGCGAAGAAAGACCATGAGAAATTCGTAGTCGTCCTCATTCAACTGGCAAAAAGGACATAGTGAGATGTCTTTACTCACTCTCAGATCACATTTCGGGCACTTCAATTCGCTAATAACCATCTCTTGCCCGCAAGATGGACACTCCTTAATTTTTTTAACCATATATGTCATTATAATCAATTTTTTTAATTTGTCAAGGGGTGAAATTGACTAAAGTCAATTTTCGATGTCCTCGCTTTTGTAATATAAAAATGATTATGATGAAGCGAGACGCAGACGATAGCGTAGTGATAAACACAATGATAACAGTGATAAAAGAAAAAGTATTGAAAAATCATGGTTTTTTGTTTATTATTTTGAATTTAGGATTTGTTTAGGATTTAGTAATTAGAATTTAGTGCTTGATCTTTAAGGATATATCTTTTCCAGCATCCTCGGGAACGGTATTGTCTCTCTTACATGCGCAATGCCGCAGATCCAGGCGATCGTGCGTTCCAGGCCCAGCCCAAAACCGCCATGGGGGTAGGTGCCGAAAAGCCGCAGATCCAGATACCATTTGTAAGCCTGCTCAGGGAGCTTGTGTTCCTTTATTCTCTTGACCAGCGCCGCATGATCGTCCTCGCGCTGGCCGCCGCCGATGATCTCGCCGTAACCTTCGGACGCGATCATGTCAACGCTTAAAGATAAGGAGTCGTCCCCGGGATCGCGCTTCATATAGAAAGCCTTGCAGTGCGCCGGGTAATGATGGACCAGGATCGGACGGTCAAAGCTTTCGCCCAATAAAGTCTCCTGGGGCGCGCCAAAATCATCGCCGTCCTTGAATGTTTTATCCTTTTTGTGGATCATTTCCACGGCTTCCTTATATGTGATCCTCGGGAATGGTTTTTTTATTGTCTCCAGTTTGCCAAGGTCGCGTTCCAGGATCTTCAACTCCTCTTTTCTCTTTTCCAGGACTCGTTCAACGACATATGAAACCATATTTTCTTCAGTATCCATGATGTCGTTGAGACCAGCAAAGGCGATCTCGGGTTCCAGCATCCAGAACTCGGTCAGATGGCGTCGGGTCTTTGATTTTTCCGCGCGGAATGTCGGTCCGAAGCAATAAACCTTACCCAGTGACGCCGCGGTCGCTTCGTTGTACAACTGGCCGCTCTGGGTGAGATACACGGTTTCGTCGTAATACTCGACCGGGAACAGCGTGGTCGTGCCCTCAACCGCAGCAGGTGTGAGGATCGGCGTGTCGGCATTGATGAACCCCTGGTTGTCAAGGAAATCCCTCAAGCCCTTTATTACCTCGTGCCGGATCCGCAGGATCGCGTTCTGCTTTTTGGAACGGATCCATAAGTGCCGTAACGGCAACAGGAACTCAATGGAATGTTCTTTGGGCGTGATCGGATAATCTTTGGCATATTGGATGATCCTGATGTCCTTTGCAATGATCTCGTAGCCACCTGGCGCCCGCTTGTCAGCGCGCACCGTGCCCGTGATGACCAGGGATGACTCCTGGGTTAGTTTGTCGGCGATCTCGAAGATCTCGGGTTTTGCGTCATCCTGGCTGATGACCGACTGGATGATGCCGGTGCCGTCACGGATGAGCAGAAAGCAGACCTTGCCCGATGAGCGCACGTTGTAAAGCCAGCCTTTTATCTCGACTTCCTTGCCTTCGTACTTGCCGATCTCCTCGATATATGCCTGCATGGAGAGAATATATTCTATTTTATAGCAAAGTCAAGCAGAAAGCACTATTGACGCCATATACTATTGACATGGTTATTATTTTTGACAGGGGGAATTGGGGTCAGCCCTCGAAATTAGAAATCATCTGCTGAATAGATAGATGCGCAAGCCTGAAGGCTTGCCCTACAGTAAAGAGATTGCCGTTGTAGGGCAGGGTCATGATCCCGCAAAGCGGGGCTTTAGCCTTGCCAATATATTATTAGCTATTATGCAATCAGGTGTGCGACCCTTTGACAAATAAGAATAAATGAATATAATCAGATATGAAAGTATCAATTTTGGTCCCCGCGTATAATGAAGTTGAGAACATCCCATACCTGGTCGAGGAATTAGACAAATTCATGAAAAACCATAAGGATTATGAAGTTATCGTCATTGACGACGGTTCCAGAGACAGCACTTTTGATGCCGTGAACAAGCATAAAAGAGACTATTTAAAGGTTGTCCGGCACAAGCGGAACCTGGGTAAGACCCAGGCGGTTTTGACCGGCGCAGCCGCGGCGGCGGGCGAGATCCTTGTGATCTTTGATGCTGACCTGCAGTTCGACCTTTATGACATACCAAAACTTGTGGAATTGATCGATAACGGTGCGGACGTGGCGACCGGTTGGAAACAAGGCGTTTACGAGAAAAAATTCGTTTCCAATGTTTACAACTGGTGCGGCCGTAGACTATTCAGGCTCAAAGTCCACGACATGAACGCGATCAAAGCGTTCAAGAAAGATGTTCTGCAGGCGATCCCGTTGCGCAAGGAGTGGCACCGGTATATTGTGCCCCTTGCCCATGAGTACGGATTCAAGATCGAGGAAATAAAAGTAACATTAAGACTGCGTAAATACGGTACTCCCAAGTATCAGCAGAAATCAAGGATCGTCGTCGGCCTGTTCGATCTGCTGGCCGTGAAATTCCACGCGACGTTCATGCAGAAGCCGCTTCTTTATTTCGGCACGATCGGCATGATCTCCTTTTTGCTGGGCGTCGTGGCGGGGATCGTTGCGATCGTGCTCAGGATATTCGGCCACGGGTTCAGGCCGCTACTGTACCTCGTCGTTTTGCTCGTGGTGTCGGGCATATTGTTCTTTTCCCTTGGTTTGATCGGAGAATCGATCCGTTCGGTCCTTGACCGCCTGGAAAAGAACGATGCAGAGAAGCATCGATGATCCCATTTCTTAAACTTCTGTAATGAAAAATGGGACGTATACTTCAACGCCGTGATGTAACCGAGACATGAAATGGGTGTGGACGGTCCTGCGGATAGTCATCGGTCTGGCGCTGATCGCGTTTTTGCTGTGGAAGTGCAACCTTGGTCGGATCCTCCAGTACGTGCGCAATATGGATATAAGGTATTTGGCGCTGGCGCTGTTGGTTTATCTGGTTTTTATAATCATATCAGCCTGGCGCTGGCAGCTCCTGCTTGAGCATAAGAAGATCTCCATGCCTTTCTTCAGGACTCTATCAGTTTATTTCATATCCATATTTTTCAGCAATGTATTCCCGACAACCATTGGCGGTGACGTGATGCGCATCGTATACGGACCGTCAACCAGCCGGACCGAATCGCTGGGTACGGTAATTGTCGACCGCATCCTTGGGTTCATCGGACTGTTTCTATTCGCTCTTGTTTGGGTGCTGTATGTAATGATATTCCAAGGTCGGGTTGAATTTCTGTCCTTTACGGTGATCGGTCTGGCTGTGCTGCTGCTTCTGACCTATTTTCTTTTTTCGGAAAAAGTGTACGCATTTTTCACGCCGTGGCTGCAAAAAATAAGGATCTTTCGGCTGGGCGAACGCCTGAGCAATCTCCACCGGATGATGACCGGCTATGGCGGCGCGTGGGGGCTTCTTGCCTTCTGCGTGCTCCAGTCCATGGTGATCCAGGCGCTCCTGGCGATCGCGCCGATGTTCGTTCTCCGCAGTCTGGGAAATTTTCAGACCGGCATCCTGCCTTTTTTCATCTACGTGCCGATCATCAACATCATTTCCATGATCCCGGTTTCTTTGAACGCGCTGGGCGTGCGGGAGAACGCTTACGTGATCTTCTTTTCCAGGGTGGGGCTTGACAGCGCGGTTTCGTTCACGATGTCGCTGGTGTCGTTCTTCATGTTCTTTATCCTGACGTTGATCGGCGGCATCTGTTTTTTATTCTATCGGAATAAGAAAAAGACCTGATGGGGGTGCCATGAGAGTGTGCATGATAGGGACGGGCTACGTGGGCTTGGTGACCGGCGCTTGTTTCGCGGATATCGGCCATAACGTCATATGCGTCGACAACGATGCCCGGAAGATCGAGGTTTTGAAAAAAGGCGGGATACCGATCTATGAACCGGGACTCGAAGAACTGGTAAAAAAGAATGTTAAAGCCGGCCGGTTGAAATTTTCAAACTCGATCGCCGAAGGCGTCAACGAATCGGAGATCTTGTTCATTGCGGTCGGCACGCCGCCCAAGGAAAACGGCGAACCGGATCTTTCCAGCGTGGAGCAGGTCGCGATGGAGATCGGTGCCGCCATGAAGGATTACCGCGTGATCGTTGAAAAAAGCACGGTCCCGGTCCAAACCGGGAAATGGGTGCGGACAGTAGTGGAGCGGTTCAGCAAAAACGCGAAGGAATTCGATGTGGCGTCCAACCCCGAGTTCTTGAGAGAGGGTTCAGCGATAAGTGATTTCTCAAACCCCGACCGTATCGTGCTGGGCGTGGAAAGCGAACGGGCAAAGGAAAAACTGCTCGAACTTTACAAACCGATAAACGCGCCCAAGATCGTCACCGATATCGCGAGCGCCGAGCTCATCAAGCACGCATCGAACTCGTTTCTTTCCACGAAAATCTCATTTATCAACGCCGTGTCGGTGATTTGCGAGCGTTCCGGCGCGGATGTCCTTAAGGTCGCCGAGGGCATGGGCCTGGACAAGAGGATCGGCCGGGATTTCCTGAACGCGGGGCTCGGGTTCGGCGGTTTCTGCTTTCCCAAAGATCTAAAAGCGTTCATCGGGATCTCGTCCAGACTGGGATACGACTTCCGGCTGCTCAAAGAAGTAGAGAACGTCAACGAGGAGCAAATGCTCAGGGCGGTTAAGCGGCTGGAGGACATGCTGTGGAACCTGAAGGATAAGAAGATCGGCGTGCTGGGACTGGCGTTCAAGCCGAACACTGATGACATGCGCTTCGCACCGTCGATCACGATCATCGGCGAACTGCAAAAACAGGGCGCCATGGTCAAGGGTTATGACCCGGTGTCGATGGAGCGGGCGAAGGAGATCATGCCGGATATCGAATATTGCCGGAATGCGTACGAGGTCGCCCAGGGTGTTGACGCGATAATCCTGGTGACCGAGTGGGACGAATTCCGATCGGACAAGCTCGACATGAAAAAAGTATTGGTTTCCATGCGGCAGCCGGTCCTGCTGGACGGCAGGAACCTGTATGATCCACTGGCCATGAAAAAACTTGGGTTCCTCTACGCGGGGATCGGGCGATGAGGGTGGTCATAACGGGCGGCGCCGGATTTATCGGATCGCACCTGACCGATCATTACCTGGCGCACGGCCACGAGGTCATCACAGTGGACAACTTGATCACGGGCCGTAAGGAGAATATCGCTCACCACGCGCGCGCGGCGCGGTTCGAATTCATCCGTCACGATATCAGCCGGCCATTTAACATCAAGGGACGGGTAGATCTAATACTCCAGTTCGCCTCGCCGGCCAGCCCGTTCGATTATCTTAAATACCCGATCGAAACGATGAAGACCGCTTCGTTCGGCACCTACAACATGCTCGAACTGGCGCGGCAAAAAAAGGCCAAGTTCCTGCTGGCTTCCACCAGCGAGGTCTATGGCGATCCTGAGGTTCACCCGCAGCGCGAGGAATACTGGGGCAACGTGAATTCAGTCGGACCACGGGCAGTTTACGACGAAGGCAAGAGGTTCGCGGAGGCGATGACAGTCGCGTACCACTCCAGGTACGGCCTCAGAGTGAACATCGTGCGTATCTTCAACACCTACGGCGAGCGGATGCGAGAAGGCGACGGCCGGGTCATCCCGGCGTTCATCTGTGCGGCCCTGCGCGGCCAGCCTATGCCTATTTTTGGTACGGGCAAGCAGACGCGGAGCTTCTGTTACGTAAACGACCTGGTCGACGGGATCGCGCGCCTTGCCCGTTGCGGTTATTTCATGCCGGTCAATCTCGGAAACCCTGGTGAATACACCATGCTCGAACTTGCCCGCATGGTCAAGAGACTGACGAAGAGCAAAAGTATGCTGAAGTTTCATCCCCTGCCTCAGGACGACCCGAGGAAGCGGAAACCGAATATCTCAAGGGCGCGGAAACTGCTGGGCTGGCAGCCCATGGTGGGACTGGAAAAAGGTTTGAAAAAGACCATCAAGTGGTTTGGGGATGAAATATGATCGAGTGGCTGAGACAACACGGACTGAGGATCGCTTTTATACTGGCACTCGGAGTGTGCTTTTATATTCTACTCCGGGGGCTGATCCCCCGTCTGGTCAAACGCACGGTGGTCCTGTCCATGAAGGACAAGCCGGGTGTCGAAGCGGAGAAAAGGATCCGTACGATCGGTCGCGTGCTGAACAACACACTGGGCGTCATCATCATACTGATCGTGCTATTCACGATCGGCGCCGAGACCGGTATAAACATCGGACCAGCGCTTGCCAGCCTGGGGATCATCGGCATTGCCGTCGGTTTCGGCGCGCAGAGCTTGATCAAAGACCTGATCAACGGATTTTTCATCCTGCTGGAAAACCAGTACGGCGTTGGCGATGTCGTTAAAATAGTGGATATCGCGGGTCAGGTCGAGGAGATCAATCTGCGCCGGACTGTCCTGCGAGACATGGACGGTATTGTCCATATTGTCCCTAACGGGACCATTAATGTTGTCAGCAACTTTACCAAAGAGTTTTCTCGGGTCAACATGAATATCACCGTTGCTTACAAGGAGGATATTGATGCCGTGATCGCGGTCGTGAACCGGGTGTGTACGGAACTCGCCGCGGATCCCCAGTGGGGCGCGAAGATCATCAAGACGCCCCAGGTACTGCGTGTCGATTCCCTGGGTGCTTCCGGAGTAGAAATAAAGATCTGGGGTGAGACCCTGCCGATCCTGCAATGGCAGGTCATGGGCGAGCTTCGGAAAAGAATAAAGAAGGAATTCGACCGGAAAGGAATTGAGATCCCGTACCCGCACATGAAAGTCCATTTGGAAAACCCGCCAAAGGATTAAAGCTCTCAATCCCTGTTCTTTCATCACCGTAATCTTGTTCTTTTCTCATCACTGTAATCTATGCTTCTGTGCATCACTGCGTTGAAGTATACGTCCCATTTTTCATTAAAGAAGTTACAGAAAATGGGGCGTTGAAGTACACGTCTTACATTGTGATATCGTGAAAATGACATACTGGTTATCCCGTTCAGGGACCATTTATCATTATAGAATTCAAAAAAAATGGGGCAATCGAGCAGTATGTTGGCTATTGACGGGAATAAATTCTCAATTATAATGTATAATAAATAGCGGACAGCTAATAGCATATGGCTAATAGCAAAAAATACACCACCAAAGGAGGTTTCATGAAGAAATTATTTTTCATTCTGATCAGCGCGGCACTTATCATCGCGGGATGTGCGCAGAAGACCGAGCCCCTTACGGGTGAACCGGGTGGCAAGCTCGTGATCGGCACCACCGAGTTCCCCGAAGAACTCTCGCCTTTGTCGCCCTCAGTTTTCAGTTCCAATGATATTCTGGACCTTTTATATATGCACCTTCACCGCATTGATCCTGAGACCGGTAAAATGAAACCGGAACTCGCTTCGTCCTGGGAATTTTCCGAGGACCTGTCTTCGATCACCTATTACCTGCGCACTGACGTCAAGTGGTGGGATGGCGAACCCGTAACGGCCGAGGACGTTCTGTATACCTACGAAAGAATGACTGATCCTGATTTCGGCTACTCCGATATCGCCCGGATAAGGTTCATAAAAAAAGCTGAACTAATTGGCACCCATGCGATCCGTTTCACTTTCGACCGCGTGTACGCCGACCTGCTGACCGATTCCGATATCATGCCTGTGCCCAAACACGTGTATGAAAAACTCAAGGCCGATTTCGGAAAAAAGCCGATCGGCAATGGTCCGTACAAAGTCAAGGAGTTCAACGCCGGCAGTTCGTTGATCATGGTCGCGAACGAGGGGTACTACCGGGGCAAGCCGCCGCTTGATGAGATCGACCTGATCAATTTCACAAACCCGGATTCCATGATCGCGGCATTTTCGCAGGGCAGCCTGGACTTGATACTTGATATCGCGCCGACCGCGGCTAAGTCCCTGAGTGCCAACAAGAACGTGACCGTGGATTCCCGGCCCGGCAACAGTTACACGTACGTCGGCTGGAATCTCAACAACGAAGACCTGAAGGACAAGGATGTGAGAAAGGCGATCAGCATGGCGATAAACCGGTCCAAGATCCTCAATGATATCTTTGCGGGTATGGGTACGCTTTCGCTGGGGCCTTTACCGCCGACATCATGGGGATACAGCGAAGACATCGCGCCCGTCGAGTACAATCCCGCGAAGGCCAAGGAGATCCTAAGGCAGAAGGGATACGGCGACAAGAACAAAAATGGATATCTGGAAAAGAACAACCAGGAGTTCACTCTCAACATCATTACCAATATCGAAAACCCGGACCGCGTGGCTATCCTGGGTAATATCGTGAACGACCTTAAAAGTTTGGGCATCAAAGTGAATGCGCGTGATCTTGACGCCGCCGCGTTCATCCAGTCCCTCGTGAGCAGGAATTTTGACGGATTTGTCATGGGTTGGAGCGTCGGTGAAAAGATCGATCCGACCGCGTACTGGTATTCAGAACCGGCCAGGGGCAAGTTCAATTTCATATCATACAAAAACCGCACGGCCGATTCGCTTATCGATGAAGGCGTAACCATGCTGAACCGCAAGAAGGCCAAGGAAACATGGGGTCAATTCCAGAAGATAGTGTACGAGGACCAACCTTACACGTTCCTGATCGTGCCCAATCGGATCTCGGCAAGTTATCTGCGGGTTAAAGGCGCGGGTGAAGGCATCCAGCTGGCGAGCGTCTATTCTTATTGGATACCCGAAGCAGAACGCAGGGTGGCGGTCGCTTATGTACCGCCGAAGAAGCCAGAGGTCGTGACGCCCGCGGTCCCTGAAAAGGCCGAGAAGCTGCCAGAGATAAAACCCAAGACGGTCCTGGCCCCGGAGAAACTGCTGGAAGCCGCCGCGAAGAAAGAAACCACAGCCGTTGCCGTGACAACCCCGCCGGTTGCGCCGCCTGTCATTCCGCCAAAAGCATCGGTTATTACCAGACCTATTCCTAAGAAACAGACATCGCCCAAGTATCCGGAATCAGCCCGTGCACTGGGTGCGACCGGACGGGTGGTCGTGAGGGTGATCGTGGGTATTGACGGCAAGGTCAAAAACGTGATTATTTTATCAAGTTTCGGCAACCCCGCGTGTGAGGAAGCAGCTCTGGCTGCCGCGAAAAAGTGGGAGTTTGAGCCGGCTACAAAAGACGGCGTGCCGTTCGAGCAGAACACGGCGATCCCGTTCGATTTCAAACCATAGAGCCGGCGTTAAAAGCATGGTCCATACAAGGGGGAAAGCCCGGTCGGTTTCCCCCTTGACAATTTATGGAATATCAATATAATCTAACATGAAGAGCAATAAAGGATGGTCGATCATGATAGGATCTATCAAGGAGGTCCATGAAACATATAACCGTGATACTCTTTCTTATATGTTGTTTATTCGGTGAATGGCAGCAAACTGAAGAAATAGTCCTACCAAAGGGCATACAAATAAACGATATCGCGATCAGCAAGGAAGGCGAGATCTGGCTGCTTTCGTCGGCTACGATATTAAAGCTTGAGCCATCGTCTAAAACACCTTTGATAATAAGCGGGATCTCGGGTGCTAGACTATTCGCGATCGGTGACGCCACGGTCTATCTGGTAAGGGACAATAACCGCCTGGCGCTATTTGACATCAATAAGGGAACCGACGAGGAATCCGAAGCCATATTCGCCGCACCGAGCAAGTTAAAGGTCGTGTCCGCGGCAGGCCAGAATTCCCTGATCGCACTGGAAGCAGGGCGCTTGACATTCTGGGAAAATGGGAAAATGGTGGGCGCGATCCCCGCGGATGCGCAAAAGTTCGCCACGGTACCGCTGGCTGATTATGCCGAATCATCAATACCGCTGTACACGCTTAAGGATAACCGTGTCTACGCGTGGACCGGCGGGGCGTTCCAGCACGCAGAAAACTACCGGAACCGGGTCGTCTATAGTTCGTCCGGCACGATCCTCGATATAACTGCGGACAAGAGCGGCAAGCTTTATATGCTTTTCGCTGATTCCATCGTCGTGCTCAACAGCGAAGGCAAGTATACCGGCAAGGTTCAGACACCGGGAATGCCATCTGAGAGCGAATTGATCGCTAATCCAGCAAACCAGAGTCTTGTACTGTTCGACAAAACCAACCGGAAACTGGTTATGTTCAACGAGACCAAAAAGGACAACGGCGACCTTATTACTTTGAACAAGAACTCGCCTAACCCGGTCGACAATTACACCGAGATCGAGTTCACGCTCGGCCGGTCGCTGAACATTACAATGACAGTTTATAATCTTATCGGCGAACCGGTCAGGGTGCTGGCCAAGGGACAGTTCGGTATGGGCACGCATCGCGTGCACTGGGATGCGTGCGACCAGAAAGGCAACCTCGTTCCCAACGGCGTTTATTTCTATCGCCTGGAATCGAATAAGGGCGTCGCGATAAAGCAGCTGGTCGTGCTAAGATAGCATACTGGTAAAGACCCGGACTGGATGGCGCGGAGAAACGGTCGGTTGGTGGGGTTGATCCGGGAATCGTTGAGCATCTTCAACGTGGCGCTAGCGCACCAGAAGCAGGATGTGGTCGAAACGCTGCTGTTAAACTTGATCTACACCGGTCAGGTCGCCACCTGCCTGCCGAAACAATCGGTCATCCAGGGCCGGTTTTTTTTCATCCGCCCGCTGTATTTTTTTGACAAGGAGCTGATCAAAAAAATCGCCCGCGCCTGCGGTATACCCGGTGATGCTAATACCTGTCCGTACAGTCAGGATAACAAGCGGGAGAAAATAAGGCTCTTTCTGCGGGATGTCCAGCGTGATTACCCGGATGTTTATCGCGGGGTATTCAACGCCCTCTTCAACCTGAATAGAAGTTATCTGCCTTAAGGTGCGAGCGTAAATGTTCGGACCGGGTCGTACTTTGGTCCTTCCGGTCTGAGTGTCGATTTGAAAAGGGTGATGCGGTCGACCATGAAAGCGTCGGTGTGTAGTTCCTGCTTAAGGATGTCATCGACCGGGCAGAATGTTTTTACCCGGCCAAAAGTCAGGTGGGGATGGAATTTTTTATCTTCGATCTTGCATCCGAACCGCGCCATGTTCCGGTCCAGGTTTTCTGCGATCGCGATCATCGAGTCGCCGCCCTGAATAACGCCGGCCCAGAGAACGCGGGGCTGCCGCGGACCGGGGAAACATCCGATTCCTGATACCTGAACCATGAATTGCGGCACCGACGCTACGGTTTCTGCGATCGCCGGGATGATTTCATCCTTCGCGGCATCAGATATTTCGCCCAGGAACTTCAAGGTAATGTGCAGGTTTTCGTACGCCACCCATTTTATCGACATTCTTTTTGCTTTTCCCGCTTCGATTATCTTGGATACTTTATCCCGGATAATGGCGGGCGTTTCGATGGCGATAAATGCTCTCATGACGCTTTGCCTTTGCTCACGAGCGCCTTCAAGGTTTGCAGGGAGCCAAGGCATGCATTTTTACGGATAAAAGCGCGGCTGCCGTGGAACTGAAAGCGTTGCACCAGACAGACATTTTTATCCGCCGCGGACACGTACACGAGCCCAACTGGTTTTGATCTGGTGCCGCCCGCAGGCCCGGCAATGCCCGTTATGCTGATCCCGATATCGGAGCCGGTTATCTGCCTGACGTGCTGCGCCATTTCCCGGGCCGTACGCGCGCTCACCGCGCCGGATGTCAGCAGGGTCCGCGATCTTACTCCGACGACGCGTTGTTTAACGGTATTAGCATAGGCGATGATCCCGCCGAGAAAATAAGCGGAACTGCCGGACCGGCTCGTGATCATACTGCCGAGCATGCCGCCGGTGCACGATTCGCAGACGCTGATCGTCAGGCCGCGGCTGGTCAGGGTATGTTGGAGATCCTTCAGAATATGCGGTACCCTGTCATTCGTTGTTCGGCGTCGCCGCTCGTATCGTTTTTCGTTCATCGCCATACGTAGTCCGTTACCGTACAACAACGCCGTGCAACGATACGGGCCGCCAGGACGTATAACGAAAAACGGTTTTTCAGGACAGTATTCATTGTTACTTGAACCTGATAAACGCCTGCAGGACGATGACCACTACCATGGTATAGACCGCAGCTCCCAGGTCGTCCAGCATGATGCCCCAGCCGCCGGGAAGTTTCTCCAACTGGCGCAGGGGCGGTGGTTTGACGATGTCGAACAGCCGGAACAGCACAAAGGTAATGGCCAGCGGTATGATCTTTAGGGGTGTGAAAAAAAGGGGGAGCAGCAGGCAGGCATATTCGTCGATGACGATCTGTCGAGGGTCCTTACCCATGGTCTTTGACAACTGGTCGGACAGAAAGATCCCTGCGGCAAAAAGCCCGATACTGATAACCAGGTAAAAGATCTTGAAAGATATAAGGCAATACCAGACGGCAACGCTGATCAGGCATGCGAAAGTCGCGGGCGCGAACGGAATGTAACCGGTGAAAAATCCGGTGGCGAATAATAGACGCAGGAAACGCAGTAATCGCAGGATCACTTCGTTCGCAGGAGGCGCAGGATTCGTGTAATTCGTATATTTATATTCGTTGGATTCGTTTCTATTTCTTGCCCTTCTTCGGGAAGCGTTCGTTCCAGTCGACGACCAGGGCGCAGACCACAAAGGTCGAGGAATAGGTTCCGAAGATCAGGCCGACGATCAGCGTGAATGCGAAATCGGCGATGACCGGTCCACCCACGAAGAACAGTAAAAATAGCGAAATGATCACGAAGGTACCGGTCAGTACGGTCCTTGAAAATGTCTCATTGACGCTGTTGTTGATCAGGTCCCGGTATGGCAAGCCGCGCATTTTTTTATAATCCTCGCGAACGCGGTCGGAGATGACGATCGTATCATTGATCGAATAACCGAGGATCGTGAGAAGCGCGCCGATCACCGGGATGGTGAATTCGCGGCCGGTCAATACCAGCGCGCCGGTCGTGATCAGGATATCGTGGAATAAGGAAATGACCGAGGCCGCGCCAAAGCGAAAGTCGAACCGGAACCATACGTAAACGCCCATCAGGAACAGGCAGAGCAGTACGGCGAATATCGTGTTGCGGGTCAATTCCTGGCTGATTTTCGGTTCCACGGTTTCTTTTGCTCTGAGTTCGGGCAGATTGTCATTGAAATCCAGCTTTAACCGGGTGATGACTTCATCGGCGAATTTTGCCGGGTCTTTTTTCTCAACGGAACGGATCACGAATTCATTGGTCCCGGCCAATTTCTGTATCGATGCCTGAGCCTGGCCGATCTTACCCAGCGAAACGCGAATGTCGCCGGTTTCCACTGTTTTTTCGAACCTTACCCATATCAGGGCACCGCCCGTGAAATCCACGCCCAGCCGCGGTCCTTTGATAAAGATCAGCAGCAGGGCGATAACAACGCAGGCAAGCGAAAAAATATACGCGTACTTTCGAAAGCCCATAAAATCGAGATTGGGATTTTTAACCAGTTCAATCATGTTATATCCTCAGTTTTGATGTTTCAAACTTCAAAGTGAAGTAATCAAGCACCGCTTTCGTCACAAAGACCGCAGTGATCAAGTTCGTGACCAACCCTATGATCAGGGTGAGGGCAAAGCCTTTTATCGGTCCGGTTCCGAAGATGTAGAGGACGATACCCGTGATGATGGTCGTCATATTGGAGTCGAATATCGCCAGCCAGGCGCGCGAAAATCCCTGGCTGATGGCGGTCCTTATCGTCTTGCCGATCTTAAGTTCTTCGCGGATCCGTTCAAAGATCAGAATATTAGCGTCCACCGACATGCCGATAGTCAAGGCAATACCGGCGATCCCGGGCATGGTTAGCGTGCCATGGAACGCTGACAAAATGCCGATAAGCAGGATGATATTGAGAGCCATCGCAAAGTCCGCGATCAACCCGGAAAGCGAGTAGTAGATCAACATGAAAAGGACAACCACGGCCGCGCCGAGAAGCGCTGCCCGTATGCCGCTGGTAATCGAGTCGCGGCCGAGCGATGGTCCGACCGAACGTTCTTCCACGATTTTGAGCGGAGCCGGCAGAGCGCCGGCCCTGAGCACGATCGCCAGGTCGCGTGCCTCATCGGCCTTGAACTGACCTGAGATCATGGCCCTGCCCTGAGGGATCCGCTCGCGGATCACCGGCGCCGACTGGACCATGTTATCAAGCACGATCGCGAGCCGTTTGTTGATGTTCTTGCCGGTGATCGTGGCAAATCTCCGGGCAGCATCGCGTTTGAACTCCATTTCTATGTACCAGCTCCCGGTATACTGCAGTTCCGAACCCTGATACGGCTGGTGACGGGCATCGCGTATCGCTTCACCGGTCATTTCCGGTTCCTTTTTGAGCACGTAGATGCGCCTGACGTCCCGGCTTTCGTATTTTTCCTTGGGGCCGAAGGCGATCTGGATGTCCGCAGGCATTGCCGTTTGGGCCCTTGTCAGCAGGGCGTTGACCGAATCTTCATCCCTGACATCGATCCCGGCGTCGCGCTCCACGCTTATGAAATACGACGACAGCGGTTCCTCAAAAGCCATCGTGTCGCCGCCTTGAAGGAACCGGTCGACGGTCTTGAACACATCGTTCGCCCTTTCGTCCTCAACCAACTTGAATTCCAGGTGGGCTATCTTTCCGATAAGGTTAACGGCTCTATCGCGGTCGACTCCGGGCAGCTGGACAAGGATCCTTGATGTCGACTGTTTTTCGATGATCGGTTCGAAAACACCGAACTGGTCGATGCGGTTCTTGATGATCTCGAGCGCTCGGTCACGCAGGTCAGAGGGATTTTCACTGGATACGGTCGTATCAACCTCGAGGATAAGGTGCATGCCGCCTTTGAGGTCGAGACCAAGGTGGATCGCCCGTTTCATGAGCGCATTTTCTTCATTTTTAGAAAGTCCTTGTGCCGTGTATACTCTGATCGTAGGGTAGAGCGTGTAGATCCCGACCGCGAGCAATACCAGCACAATTATCATTCTAAGACCGATATTCTTCATCTTGCTCCTTTGATGATGGAAACCATTTCAGCGGTTGCCTGTCTCATGCCGACGAAAACTGCGCGCGCGATGATCGCAAATCCGATGGAATATCCGCTGATCTCCGGGAACCGCAGCAGCGGCAGGATATTGCGGTAATCAATGCCGTGGCCGGCGTGGATCGTGAATCCTTCCCGGCGCGCGGCTTTTGCGGCGCGCGCTATCTGGATGAGCGCGTTCCGGTAATTTTTCAGTTTGGAATATTCATTGGTATTGATCTCAATATATTGTGCGCCGACGCGCACTGCTTCTTTGATCTGCTCGATATCGGAGTCAATAAAAATACCGACCCTGATACGCTGGTCCTTGAGACGGGATATGATCGGCCTGAGGTCTTCTTTGCTCTGCAGCAGGTTCAAGCCGCCTTGAGTAGTGACTTCGTCTGATGATTCAGGCACCAGGGTGACGCGGTGAGGTTTGACCGAAAGCGCGATCTTCGCCATTTCCGGCGTTGCCGCCATTTCCAGATTTAACTCGGTTTTGATGATATCCCTGAGGAGCCTGAGATCCCGTTCCTTGATATGCCTGCGGTCGGCCCTGAGATGGATCGTGATACCGTCAGCGCCGGCCAGCTCGGCTTCGACCGCGGCGTAGACCGGGTCTGGAAAGTCTTCCCGGCGCGCTTCCCGCAAGGTCGCGATGTGATCGACATTGACGGATAATTCCATGGGCTATTATAACCAGAAAAACCATGGTGTCAACCTTGCTTATAATGAAGGCTTCGAGAGAGCGATGAATATTTTTTCAAGGCTCTCTGGATCGTCTTGACACGGGAAGCGTTTTAATTAGAATTAAATATGCCGCCATTAGGACAATTAGGGGTTATGACGATCATCATTCTGATCGGAGCATTTGCGCTGGTCATAGCGATCATAGTCGCCATCAGCAAATCAGCGAGCGCCAGTTCCAAAACCAGCTTCTTAAACCAGATCGGCATCCTCACGGACGAACTGGACCGTCAAAAAAGAGAGAACATCGCGATACGTTCCGAGATCAAACGCATCAATTCGCAAGACAACCTGTTTTTCGCTTCGATGATCCGGGTGGCGTCCAAGCAGGATCCCGTCGAGATCGCGAGAGAAACCACAGCCCTTGTGGCGAACTTTCTTAACGCGCCCGAAGTCGCGATCTTCATGCGGGATGAGAAAGGGAAACGGCTGAATATCATGGCTCAGCACGGCTTGAACGAGAACTGGCTGCCGAAGCTTGTCTACGAAAAAGGCGAGGGCAAGGTCGGCACGACTCTGGAAAAGAGGATCCCGCTGAGCCCCCGGGAATTCGAAATGCTCAGGATCAAAGAACCTTTTCCGATCTTCGATCCCACATTTTGCCAGCCGATCGTGTATCAGCAAGATATCTATGGCGTGATCGCGATCGTGCGCAACAGCGAGTTCGAAGAAAGGGAGAGGAGCATGCTGGGCGTGGTCGCGTCCATCACCGGGATCGCGCTCAACAATACGCTGAGTTTCGCGTCCCTGCGCGATCTCGCTTCCATGGACCCGCTGACTAAGCTCTACAATATCGGACACTTCCGGGA
This sequence comes from bacterium, assembly GCA_036382775.1. Taxonomy (NCBI): domain Bacteria; species bacterium. Next base: position 58,304 of record DASVHD010000046.1, read on the forward strand.
CCGTCTTGCCGAAGAATTGAACCGGGCGCGCCGCTTTCAGCATGATCTATCCATTTCGATCCTGGACCTTGATAATTTTAAATACTATAACGACACGTACGGACACCAGTCCGGCGACCAGCTGCTCATGCAGCTGGCACAGCAAATGACCAAACATTTCCGGGATACCGATGTCGTCGGGCGGTACGGCGGCGATGAATTCATCATCATGTTCCTGGAAACCAAGAAGCCGGAGGCGGCAAAAACCCTCAGTATCCTGCTGAATGAACTGTCTCTCCGTGATTTTGCGCGGGGGCAGGAAGAGCGCCGGATCACTTTTTCGGCCGGTGTCTCTTCATATCCCGAGGATGGCAGCAACCCCGGTGAACTGATAAAATGCGCGGACAAGGCGCTGTATGAGGCAAAGGGGGCGGGACGCAATACGGTCCGCATGCATTTCCATCAGTTGGAAAAGATTTAAGATCACGAATACTGCGAATTACAGCAAATACCACGAATGTTAAATAGATTTGGATTTAGAATTTTGATATTGTTTAGAATTTCCAATGAATAGTCCTGCTCAGTGCATAATCGCCGAGATTAAAAAGCTCTGTGACCGCCAGATAAACCTGATGGAGGTCTGCGGTACCCATACAATGGCGATCGCGGCTGCCGGCATCAGGAATATGATGCCCGGGAACCTGAAACTGCTATCAGGCCCGGGCTGCCCGGTTTGCGTCACGCCGCTGTCCGTTATTGATCACGCGATCGAACTCGCAAGGCAGTCGGACATGATCATCACGACCTTCGGCGACATGGTGCGCGTGCCTGGCTCACGGTCCAGCCTGGAGATATATCATCCGCGCATTGTCTATTCAGCCCGGGATGCCCTGGTGCTTGCCGAACAGAACCCCGGCCAGGAGATAATTTTTATCGGCATCGGGTTCGAGACGACTTCGCCTTCGATCGCCGCGACTATCATGGAAGCATCGAAAAAAAAGGTAAAGAATTTTTCGGTCCTGCCCGCCGTCAAATCGATCCCGCCCGCGCTTGATCTCATCGCCCGGTCCCGCCGGATCAATGTTCATGGTCTTATCCTGCCCGGCCACGTTTCGACCATCATCGGCACGCACCCCTATCAGTTCCTTGCCGGGGTCCATCATATACCGGGCTGCGTGACTGGATTTGAGCCGATCGACATCCTGCAGGGTATTCTTGACCTGGTGCGGCAGATCGTGAAAAATGAAGCGCGGATCGATAATGAATACGCGCGGGTCGTCAAGCCTGAGGGTAACCAGACCGCACTCACCATGCTGGCGCGTGTTTTTGTGCCGGCTGACAGCGAATGGCGCGGGATCGGTGTCATTCCCGGGTCCGGGCTAGCCATACGCGCCGAGTACCGGGATCATGACGCGAGCAGGAAATTCAAACTGAAGACACCGATAAGCGCGGAACCAAAAGGATGCATATGCGGCAAGGTTCTGCTGGGTTTGAAGACACCCGCTCAATGCGCGCTGTTCGGCAAGAAATGCACGCCGGCTTCGCCGGTCGGCGCTTGCATGGTCTCCAGCGAAGGTTCATGCGCGGCGTATTATAGATACGGCTTGAAAAAATAATGAAGTTGGGAAGGTGAGAGGTTAGGAAGATAAGAAGTTGGGAGAAAACAGAAAATTATAAAGGGGAGCAAAAGATACACGCTTAGGCTGTAAACACGCTTTGCTGAAAAAAGCGAAATTAAGAGATAAGATGAAAAAAATTACACAAGAATTAATCAGCGAACTATATGACCTGTTATCGCCCTGCCGGCTCTGCCCTAATGACTGCCGGGCGGAGCGTATAAAAGGGGAGACCGGGTCATGCCGCGCCGGGTCCGATCCGAAGGTTTCCTCCTATCACCAGCATTTCGGCGAAGAGCCACAGCTGATCGGCACCAGCGGCTCAGGCACGATATTTTTTGCGCATTGCAACATGCACTGCGTGTTCTGTCAGAACTACGATGTCAGCCAATCCGGTATCGGAAAGCAGATTGGCGTCAGGCGTTTGTGCGAGATGATGCTCGAACTTCAGGAACTGGGCAGCCACAACATCAACCTGGTAACGCCGACGCCCTGGGTACCGCAGATCGTGGATGCCCTGATGCTGGCGCAGGCCGGCGGTCTGACCATCCCCGTGGTCTATAACTGCGGCGGTTATGAATCGACTCGAACGCTGAAATTACTGGACGGCGTGATCGATATCTATATGCCGGACATTAAGTATAGTGATAATGCCTTGGCTTTCAAATATTCAGGGGTAAAAGACTACTGGGATACCGCGCGGCCGGCGCTTGTGGAAATGCATAGGCAGGTTGGGGATATGGTGACCGGCCAAGGAGGGATAGTGCAAAAGGGGCTATTGATCCGCCATCTGGTTTTACCCGGAGATCTGGCCGGTACTGCCGCCTGCCTGGAGTTTATCGGCATGAAGATCTCGCGCAAAGCAGCGGTGAACATCATGGCTCAGTACCATCCGGCGTTTCGGGCAAATGAGTTTCCGGAACTAAGCCGCCGGATCACGCCGGGGGAATACCAGAGGGCACTCAAGATCGCCGACGAATTCGGATTGGCCGATACACTTATTTGAACGCGCATGGTCTTCCATAAATAAAATATAAAATAAATGAACGATCATAATTCTCGCCGGCATTGACCATATGAAAGGCATGCTTGACTGAATGCTATTTTCTATTATAGTAATATAATGAAAATGATCATCGTGTCCAACCGACTGCCGGTCACTGTGGTCCAGGAGGGCGATGCCATGACGTTCAAAGAAAGCTCCGGTGGTTTGGTCTCAGGTCTGAGCGCTTATCTGGATTCGCTCAAGAGCTCGTCTTTTGCAAAGTCCGATTACACATGGCTGGGGTGGCCCGGTACTTCAATAGATAAAAAATTCAACAACAAGGTAAGGTCTGAACTGCTCGCTAAATTCCAGGCTTACCCGGTTTTTCTTACCGAGCAAGAGATGGATAAATTCTACCTGGGATTCTGCAATAAGACGATCTGGCCGCTTTTCCATTATTTTCCCTCCTATGTCACGTACGATGATGATTACTGGATCCGATACAGATCGGTCAACGAGATGTTCTGCAACGCCGTGTTGGAAATTACAAAACCCGATGACGTTATATGGGTGCACGATTATCATCTTATGTTGTTACCTGGGCTTTTACGGGATAAAATGCCGGGATTGTCGATCGGATATTTCCATCACATTCCGTTTCCGTCCTTCGAATTATTCCGGCAGCTGCCGGGAAAGTGCCGGTTTGAACTTCTCAACGGCCTGCTGGGTGCCGATTTGATAGGTTTCCATACCCAGGAATACACACAGTATTTTTTAAGATGCGTCTTGAGGATTTTGGGCTATGAACATGACATGGGTCTTATTAACATGACGAACCATGTCGCCAAGGCAGATACGTTTCCCATGGGCATAGACTACGCAAAATTCAACGAGGCCGGCACCGCGCCCGGCGTAAAAGAACAGGAAGAGGAACTCAAAAGCGAATTGGCCAAATACCGCGTTGTTCTTTCGATCGACCGTCTTGATTATACGAAGGGCGTGGTGAACCGGCTGCGCGGTTATGAACTTTTTCTCGAAAAAAATCCCGATTATCGAAAAAAAGTCGTGCTGGTTCTGATCCTCGTACCTTCCCGTATCGGCGTGGATAGTTATCAGAATATGAAAAAACAGATCGATGAATTGGTAGGGAAGATCAATGGCAAGTTCGGTGATATTGATTGGACGCCCATAATTTATCAGTATAAATTCCTGCCTTTCGAGCCACTGCTAGCTCTGTACAGGACTGGTGACATCTGCCTGGTGACGCCCTTGAGGGACGGCATGAACCTGGTGGCAAAAGAGTACGTCGCTTCTCGATCCGACCTTAAAGGCATACTTATCCTCAGCGAAATGGCCGGGGCGGCAAAGGAAATGGGTGAAGCGATCATAATCAACCCTAATAGCGTTGAGGAATTGACCGCGGCGCTGAAGCAGGCACTGGATATGACCGAGGAAGAGCAAACGCATCGGAACCAAGCGATGCAGAACCGGCTGCAGCGTTATGATGTCGTGCGGTGGGCCACCGATTTCATCGATGAACTTCGATCGATCAAAAAGATGCAGGCGGAAAGATTCTATGCTAAACTCATAAATCCTGAAATAAAAAATCACCTGCTCGACGATTTTAAAAAGGCGCAGAGGAAACTGATCTTCCTGGACTATGACGGCACTATCGTTCCATTCACCGTCGATCCGCGCAAGGCTAAACCTACCAATGAGATCCTGACGACCCTCGGGCAGATCTCATCCAAGGAGGACATAGATCTGATCATTGTGAGCGGCCGTGACCGGGCAACTCTCACCGATTGGCTTGGCAAATTGAATATCGGATTGGTGGCTGAACACGGCGTATGGATAAAAGAGCCGGAAAATGACTGGCAAATGATCAAGCCGATGCTGGGTGACTGGAAAGCGAAGATCCTGCCGATCCTCATAACGTATGCGGACCGTTTACCTGGATCCTTCGTCGAAGAAAAGGAATTTTCGGTCGTGTGGCACTATCGCGGGGCCGATCCTGAACTTGGCGCCCTGCGCGCCAAGGAGCTGATGGATGAACTCGTCGAGTACACGGCCAACATGGACGTACAGGTCCTTCAGGGCAGCAAGGTCATTGAGGTAAGAAATGCCGGAGTGAATAAGGGCGTCGCAGCGATGCATTTCTTAACGGCACGGGATCATGATTTCATCATGGCGATCGGGGACGACTGGACCGATGAGGAGCTCTTTAAAGCCTTGCCGCCGAGATCGTATACGATCAGGGTCGGAGTTGTGTCTTCATACGCGCTCTATAATCTTCGCGATTATATGGAAGTCCGCCGGCTGCTTGAACAATTGGCGCGATGAACGAACCCTTTATTTTCTACACGCGGTTCAACCTTGTGCGTCTGCTCGGTATCAAAGTCTGCAGCCCGGCCGAGCTGTTGGTGGGGATAAAGTCGGTCCCACTATCCTCCATATATTACCATACCCACCGGTTCTTGCAGCAGCATAACTGCCTGTCGCCCGAGCCGCCCAATGATTTCGCCTACTGGCTGACAAATACTGTAAACATGAAAGAGCTGGGCGAGGCATTTGCCAGCATTGACACGGTCTCTTACGACACCCTCGAGGGCATCAGGAGCGTATTTGTGAATACCCTGGAGAATTACCTGTCGAAAGGCCGGCAATCACCCCTTTGCGCGCCCGGCGAAGAATTTCATTTTATGAGCTGCACGACATTCGTCATATCTACCGGATCCGAAGCGGCCGGCCTGGCAGAATTGGCCGATAATATAAAGAAGATCAGCGTTGATTCTCTTTATTATCACATGTTCGAAGCCCGCCTGCGGCTGGGCAAGGGCGGAAATGATTTTGCCCGGTGGTGCGACAGTATTAATGAAAAAACCCTGGCAGCGCAGCTGCGAAAGCTGGATCCTTACACGTGCACGCTGGAGACTTTAAGGGCAAGAATTTTGTATTTGATATCAGAATATGCCGAACATTAACGATTATTCCTCGATCTGCGGTCAGAGCGTGGTCGATGAGTTGTTCCTGCTGGCTGAAAAAATCAGAGGCAGAGTGATCCAGAACATCAATTCCACGCCAGTCGGCGGCGGAGTCGCGGAGATCCTCACGAATATGATTCCGTTGCTTAAGCAGCTCGGTGTCGAGGCAAAATGGGACGTCATCAAGGGTAACGAGAGATTTTTCAGCATAACCAAGAATATCCATAATGCCTTACATGGCGTTGATGTCGAACTCTCTTCCGAGGACTTCGAGTATTTCCTGCACGTCAATCACGATAACGCCCGGGAGATGCCGCTCTACGGCGATGTGCTGTTCATCCATGATCCGCAGCCGATCGCGCTGGTGGACATGAAAAGGGAATCAGGAAAAAAATGGATATGGCGCTGCCACATCGATTTCACGGAACCGCGGCCGGCGGTCATGGATTTCTTAAAGACTTATATAGAAATGTATGACCGCGCGGTTTTTTCCGCTCCGGCCTTTGCTCGTAATATTACCATTCCACAGATCCTGATATCTCCTTCGATCGATCCTTTAAGCGATAAGAACAGGGATCTCACCCCTGAGATCATCGGCTCGGTGCTTGAGAAATACGGGATCGACGGGAAGCGGCCGATCGTGACCCAGATCTCCCGGTTCGATTATCTAAAGGATCCCCTGGGCGTGGTCGAAGTTTATAAAAAAGTAAAAAAACATGTTGACTGCCAGCTGATCCTGGCCGGCGGCGGGGCCACGGACGATCCGGAGGCCCAGCAGGTACTGAATGAAGTAAGGCGAGCCGCGGTTGGTGATCAGGATATCCATATTCTTTTCCTGCCGTCGGCCAGCGATATCGCGATCAATGCGCTGGTCAGGGCGTCCACGGTCATACTCCAGAAATCATTGAAAGAGGGCTTCGGTCTGACCGTGGCTGAAGCTTTATGGAAAGCCAAACCCGTTATCGCTTCGGCGGTCGGCGGCATTCCTTTGCAGATAACGCATAAATATTCAGGCATCCTCACCCGTTCCATCGATGGAACGATCCATTATCTGAAGCAGCTGCTGCACGAACCGGCGTACGCCCAAAAACTCGGCGTCAATGGACGGGAACACATCAGGAATAACTTCCTGATAACCAGGCACATCCGCGAGTACCTGTTGCTTTTTCTGTCGTTATATCACGAAGGCGATCTTATTTACTTGTAAAAAAACGCCGGCGCAGGAAGTACAACCAGGATCTCATTTTTTTCAGCTGCCCCAGACTGTTCAATGCCGCCACGCGGCCCCTTTCCACCAGGATATCAAAGGAAGAAAAATCTGCCCAGTGAAAGTCGTCAACATCGGGATTGATGGTAAGATCAGCCCGCTGCAGCAGGTTCTGGTCGAGATGGTATTTGATGAACGACTGCGTGCGCTGGCCTATACGGTATCCGGTATTCGGCTCGCCCGTGAACTTGGGCCGGTCACCCAGGTAAACCGCGATGACCGTCCGGGCACCCGATCCTTTGACGGCTTCGATGGGGATATTAGTCGTGAACCCTCCGTCGACCAGCAGCGCGTCGTCATGAACATACGGCGGAAAGATACCGGGTATGGCGCAGCTTGCCTGCACCGCAGTGCTCAGCGGCCCGGTCCTAAAGACGACCTCATTGCCGGTTTCAATATCCAGGGCACTGCACGAGAACTTAATGCGGCAATCGCCGAATGTTTTATCGCCGAAGATATTGTTAAAGAATTTGCGGGCAATTTCGTTATGCAGATGGGACTGCTTGAACAGGAGCGTGCCGAAATACAGTTTTTCAAACAATTCCTTTTTAAAACGCGCGAGAATATTGGTTTCCCTGGTATAGAATCGATCCAGCCCGAGTTCTTTGAATTCATCAGATCCAATGATCTTTTTGGCGGTCACCCTCAAATTTTCCGCGATTCCGTGAAGGCAATAGACCGCGCCAATGATACTGCCGATCGAAGTGCCCGCGATAGACGATGGTCTGATACCGTGTTCTTCAAGCACCTCCAGGACGCCGATATGAGCCAGACCTTTGGCGCCTCCGCCGCCCAGTGCGATTCCAAGTTTCATGCGTTCAATATCATATGGATTTGCGCGGGCAAGTCAAGGAAGTTTGCAGGTCCTTGATTTTGCGATAAACCTGGTTATAATGAAAAAAATATCATGAACCTTGACCAGATCCTTGCCGTCGCCATATTCCTGGCGATGTTTATCAGCATCATGTTCGATAAATGGCACCGCTACCTGTCGGCTCTGGGTGGCGCAGTACTCACCCTGGTTTTGGTTTTCCGCAATCTAAGCGGCATAAGCTGGGTGCTCAATTTCCAGGAGATCTTTAAGGGGTGTTTCTGGATCATCCGCGGCGCGAAATGCGAGGTATCGCATGGCGTCAACTGGCAGACGATCATCTTTATCGGCGGCATGATGATCATGATCGAGGGCCTGGAAATGGTCGGATTTTTCAGGTGGCTCTGCTTCCTGGTTGCCAAGATCGTCAAGTACAAGGTGCTTCCGGTTTTCGTCGCTTTTTTTCTTCTCTCCGGTTTCCTGGCGATGTTCATCGACAGCATCACGGTCCTGCTATTCCTGTCTTCGGTCACCATCGAACTGGCTCACCTGCTCAAATTCAATCCGATCCCCATGATCATCGCGGAGATCTTCGCCGCTAATACCGGCGGCAGCGCGACTATGTCGGGCGATCCGCCGAATATCATCATCGGCACTTCACTGAATTATTCTTTTTTTGATTTTCTTTTAAACACCGGCGCGATCGCCTGGATCTGTATGATCGTGGCGCTCGTGTACTTCTATCTGGTATTCCGCAAGAAGCTCAGGGCTGAACCGGTTGCCGGCATCAAACATCCTCAGCCCGCATCGGCGATCAAAAATAAACCGCTTTTCTTTGTTTATGCGTGCGTTTTCCTGACCGTGATCGCCCTGCTGGTTACTCATAATAAGACCGGCATCACAGTGGCGTCCATTGGATGCATCGCAGCTTTTTTAATTCTGATCATCGCCTTCAAGAAGAGCATGATAGTCCTGAAGCAATTTGACTGGCGGACGATCTTGTTCTTTGTCGGCCTGTTCATCTGTGTTGGCGGTCTTGAGCATACCGGCGTGCTGAAATTGCTGGCTGATTTCATCGGCCGGGTATCAGGCGAAAACGCCATCCTGGTGGTTTCCCTGATCCTGTGGGTATCGGCGTTCGCTTCATCGGTGGTCGACAATATCCCGTTCGCGGCAACCATGGTCCCGGTCATCGCCGGGCTTGCCAACAACGGCATGCCGCTCGGACCATTGGCCTGGTCCCTGGCCCTGGGTGCGGATATCGGGGGTAACGGCACGCCGATTGGCGCGTCCGCCAATGTCGTGGGTTTAGCACGGGCCGAAGAGGAAGGACACCGCATCGGTTGGCTTGAGTATTGCAAGTACGCAATGCCAGCAATGATACTGGTCGTATTGCTGTGCAACATTTACCTGATAATCAGGTATTTTTAAAAAAAATGCCGTTATCTTGACTTTTAGCCAAAACTGGGTATTATTCCTATCATTGGGAGGACACATTGAAAATACACGAATACCAGGCAAAAGAAATCTTTAAAAAATACGGAATTACGGTACCGAAAGAAAAAGTTTGCTTTTCGGTCGACGAGGTGGTCGCGGCTTCCAAGGAGATCGGCCTGCCCTGCGTGATTAAGGCACAGGTAATGGTAGGCGGCAGAGGCAAAGCCGGCGGCATCCAGGTCGCCAGGAACGATAATGAAGTAAAGGATTATGCGACCAGGATCCTGAGCATGCAGATCAAAGGGATCCCGGTTAAAAAGGTCCTGGTTTCCGAGGCCATCGGGATCGCGCACGAGTCGTACCTTGGGTTCGTTGTCGACCGCAGCGAGAAGAAGACCGTGGTCATGGCGTGCAAAGAAGGCGGCGTGGAGATCGAAGAGGTCGCCCGGCAAAAGCCGGAAGCGATCTACAAGGTCTATGCCGACCCGCTGGTGGGATTGCTCGAGCACAAAGCGCGCGAAGTCGGGTGGTTCCTGTACGATGATGTCAAGACCGCCATGGAATGCGCGGGCATTGTCCAGAAACTGTACCGGTTATTCATTGACCTCGACGCCTCGATCGCCGAGATCAATCCCCTGGTGGTCGATAAAACCGGGCGTCTGATCGCGCTCGACGCTAAGATCAATTTCGACGATAACGGGCTTTTCCGCCATCCTGATGTCGAGGCGATGCGCGACCGCGAAAGCGAGGATGAAAATGAATTGCTCGCGCGGGAACGCGACCTTACTTACATCCGGCTGAACGGATCGATCGGATGCGTGGTCAACGGCGCGGGACTGGCCATGGCGACCATGGACCTGGTGAAACACGTGGGCGGAGAACCGGCGAATTTCCTCGATATCGGCGGTTCCTCATCCCCGGAAAAAGTAAAGAACGCGCTGGAGATCCTGATCAAGGACAAGAACGTAAAAGTGATATTCTTCAATATTTTCGGCGGGATCACTCGGTGCGATGATGTCGCCAATGGCATACTGCAGGCGAAAGAAGCTTTGAAGCTCAAGCAGCCGATCGTTGCCCGGCTGACCGGCACGAATGAAGACAAGGCGATGGAAATCCTCAAAACCGCGAATCTTGTTTTCGCACGGACCATGGAAGAGGGTGCGAAAAAAGCGATTGAGCTTTTAAAATAGGTAAGGGAGCGTTCATGAGCATTTTTATCAATAAGAAAACCAAACTCTGCGTCCAGGGAATCACCGGGCGGGACGGCACATTCCATACCCAGCAGATGATGAAATACGGCACGAACGTGGTCGCCGGAGTGACGCCGGGCAAGGGCGGTTCCAGCGTTGACGGGGTACCGGTCTACAACTCGGTCGCCGAAGCGGTCAATAAGACCGGCGCCAACACGTCGGTCATTTTCGTACCGGCAAAATTCGCCGCCGCCGCCATGTTCGAAGCGATCGATGCCGGAGTCGAACTGATCGTATGCATATCAGAAGGCGTCCCGACCATAGAAATGGTCAGGATCATGGCATATATTAAAGACAAAAAATGCCGCATCGTCGGACCAAATTCGCCGGGTCTCGTATCGGCCGGCGAGGCGAAGGTGGGCATTCTGCCCGGCAATATATTTAAGAAAGGCCCGGTCGGAGTGATATCCCGCAGCGGCACGTTGACCTATGAGATCGTTGATCATATCACTAAATCCGGTATTGGCCAGTCCACCTGCATCGGTATCGGCGGGGACCCCATCATCGGCACAAAGTTCATTGACTGCCTGGAACTTTTCGCCAAAGACAAAAAGACCGAAGCCGTGGTTGTGGTCGGCGAGATCGGCGGACGCGATGAACAAGATGCCGCCGCCTACGTCAAGGCGAACGTTAAGAAACCGGTGTTCGGTTTTATTGCGGGAAAGACCGCGCCCGCCGACAAACGGATGGGTCACGCCGGCGCGATCATTTCCGGGACTTCAGGCACGGCTGCGGAAAAAATAAAGATCTTTGAAGAATGCGGGATAAAGGTGGGAGAGACGCCGGCCGAGGTCGGTCAACTGGTACGCGGCGCTTTCAAATAGTCAACCGAAAGAAAAAAACATTTAGTTCCACCAATACCAACCGGTATGCGGTATCAGCTCTGCGCCGTTTCCTGCTGCCGGCTGTCTATTTTTTGCAGAGTTTCGGAGGTTATATCCAGCGCCTTGGCGATGCGATTAGAGATGCGCTGGAGCGCGTCGTAAACTTCGCGGTCTGACAATTCCTTGTTGTGGATCTTGTCCAGCACCGTCTCAAGATCGGTGAAGATCCGAGCCAGCTCTTTGTAGTCGTACGTGAGATTTCGTTCCAGCGAGTGGCTCAGCTCATTAAAAATCTCCGTAATGCCGTCGAGCGCATCGCCCTTGCGGAACTTGATCTCACCGGTTCTCTCGCCGCGGCACAAACGCTGGATGTAGTTTCCCAACCGGTGGACCGGACCATAGATGCGGTTCGACCATAGGATCATCATCCATAAGCTCAAGGCGTACAGGACCAGCGTGATCCCCGTGAAGATGATCACCGAGAAGGTCGGCGAGATCGTGCCGGCGAAATTGTTTTTCAGGATAACCAACGCGGCGATGGCGATGACCGTCGACACGATAATGAGCAGCGCCATCACGCCGATGATCAACCGGTACTGCACATGACTGACGAACAAGATGCGGCGACGATTGCTTTTCGGCATATGCAAACATACTACATAATAATGCCAGTATTGTCAAGATGATAACAAAAACACAATGGTTAAAAGGTTAAATAGTTAAAAGTCAAAAAGCTAAATAGTTGAATATTTAACCATTCACCAGTTACCATTTAACCAATAACTGCAAGTAACGGGATTGACTTTTTTATCGGCGTGAATAAAGTATGGTGCATGCTGTTCATTCTTCTCTTATCAGCTAATCTCGATTTCCGGGGCGTTTGGATCCCGCGCTGGTCATTGGGAGATCAGCAAAAGATCTTCAAAGTCCTGGATGGACGGTTCAACCATATTTTCCTGCAGATCTTCGCGAATGGCGAGGCTTACTATCCTTCGGTCTATACCCCGAGCAGGAACGTCTCGGGTTCGTGGTTGACCGATTTCATCGCGGCAGCTCACGAGCGGGATATCAAGGTCTCGGCGTGGGTCAATGTTTTCTATTCCTGGGGGTATGCGCCGCCGCCTTCGGACGCGAAGCACCCAATCGTGTCGCACCCGGAGTGGTATGTCGTTGACCGGGATAAAAATTCGATATTAGAACACAGCGCTGACGATCTGAGAGCCATGGTGCTGGAGGGATATTATATATCGCCAGCCAATCCCTCGGTAAGGAACTATCTTATATCCGTGATCATGGAGATCATCAATACCTATGATTTCGACGGCGTCCATCTTGATTATGTCCGGTATCCAAAGTCCACATACAAATATGACGATGCGCTGAGGACGAAGTTCATGCGCGAGTATTATATCGATCCGCTCTCGGTCGAGGGCGAGAGCAGCCCGCAGGAGCGGTTCGGCCTGTGGGGATGCAGCGACATCAGTGCGCTTTACGGTTCGTACATCCAGAATGACCTTACGCTGCTGATCAGAGACATAAGCAGCGCCATCAGGAATACCGGCAAGGGTGTGTACCTTTCAGCGGCGGTCAAACCTGATTACGCCGCGGCGCGCGACGAATATTATCAGGATTGGCCCGCCTGGCTCAACGCGGGTTATCTGGATTTCGCGTGCCTGATGGCATATCAGCGGAATATTGATCCCCTTCTGGATAAAGTAAGAAATGCGGTGCAGGAACCTGAACGGGTCATGGTTGGCCTTGGTCTGTACAACCAGCCGCTGGAGGTCATCGACCGCCAGGTATCAACGGTGTCCCGGGACGATTTCGGGGGCGTGGTTTTCTTCTCTTACGAAGAGCTTAAAAAAAACAGAGCATTCTTAAGCACGCTGCACCGGTCCTTGTCGCCTTGACAGCCGGTGTGTTATGAATATAATTGTCGATGGTTGAAGGACTGATAACAGTACTGGTGCTTTCTTTCGTCGCGCTGGTCATCGCCTTGATCGCCAAGGCGGGTTGGTTCGTGGTCATCCCTCAGTTGCTCAGCGCGCTGGTCGTTGTGTACCTGTTGATACGGGTAAGGGTCAAGATCGCAAAGGCTGAGAAAGAAAAGCTGAAATCCAAGATCGACGAGCTTGTACAGAAGATAGAAAGCCTGGCTAAAAAGGAAAACTAATAACGGCGGCCCGCATGAATATAGGGCTGCAACTCCGGACCCGGGTGACAACGCTGGCTGTTGTCTGCTGGGTCCTGTCGTTTCTGCATGACCGATCCCCGTTTTTGCATGCTGAGCAAACAGAAATACCGAATATCAACGGCGTCTTTACGTTATCGTACCAGCAGGTGTCACCACGGGCACTCGCGGTCTGGGATTCGGTTTTTTCCTGTCGGCACGTCGACCGCAATCCGATCGGCATGCTGCTGTTGATCATCGCCCACTTTTCCAGGTTTGACCGGTTGGCGCCGGAACAGCTTTTATCGCTGGAAGAAATTATCGCCCACGAAAAAACCAATAAGCTCAGCAGCACCGCGGCCACGGCAGCTTTGATGCAAAGACTGGGGTGGGATGTGCAGGTCTTTTGCAATAGTGACGAGTGTTATCTGGGGTTGTGTCTCAGCGACGACTGGTGGGTGCGCAAAGGCACCTGGATCGAAAAAGACGGCCGCAGGTATTATCTTAAAGAATTCGATGATAAAACACCGGTCGGAGAGCTGGTATCCGATGATCCCCGCTCCACGTACGCGAGCCCGCAAAGCAGGGGCGCCAACCTGCAGCCGTTCCCGGTCTGCGAAGACCTGCCCCGGTTCGGCGGCGGGAAAATCAGGAAACTCCGGCTGGCATGGGACTGCGAAGGCACTGCTTATGCGATAACCGCGCTGATCCCGGATGAGCTGCTGGAATGGACGCGCAACCTGCCACCGAGCCTTTACGGTGCGGCCCGCTGCGGCGTGCAAGAGCTGGCCGCGATCGGCATCGCAGACACGCTGAAGGCGCTGACGCGGGATCTGGGCGAGTATGACCGCGTCAATTTCCTGTACAAATTCTGCCAGTCGAAACAGATCTTTACGTATGACAGCGGCCTGCCCATTCGCAGCATTGCCAGGCAGTTCATGGACAAAAAAAATGACTGCGACGGCCGCAGCGTGTTACTTTACAGCCTGCTAAAGGCAGTTCTTGGATATGCCGATGAAGATATCGTCTTCGTGAGCTGGCCGAACCATCTAGCCCTGGCCTTAAGACCCAAGACCGACGAGGCCCGCAAGATATTAAGTACGGATGGATCTCTCGTGAGCGGAGGTTACTACATCCTGGATGCCGCCTATGCCGGGAATACGCATTGGGGAGATCGAATGATGAACCTCCCGGATGCCTGCGGGATCATCGATTGAGTGAAAAAAGCGCCATGGGCAATAATAACGCAAATTTCTTAGCGGCGCACACGGATATCCAGAACTTGATCCTGAACAGCATGCGTGATGCGGTGACGATCATCGATGTCAATAGTTTTACCATCGTCGGTTTCAATCAGGCGTTTCTCGATCAAGTCGGGCTCACCGCCGAACAGGTGCAGGGTAAACACTGCTACGAGATCACGCACCAGCGCGATTCAGCCTGTAATGAATTTGATCACTCCTGTCCCCTTCTTGGTTCACTTAAGGACCACAAGCAAGCGACCTTTGACCATGTCCACTTTTGCCGGGACGGCAGGAAGCTGGTCGTTGAAGTTTCAGCCACGCCCCTGACCGGTGAAAACGGCAGGGTCACTTACATGGTCCATGTTTCGCGCGATGTCACCGAGCGCCGGAAAGCGGAGGACGATCTGATAAAAATGAAAAAAGCGGTTGAAGCGTCCGGTGAGATTATGTTCCTGACCGACCGGCAGGGGATGATCACGTTCATCAATCCTGAATTCACCAGGATCTACGGCTATACGGTTAATGAAGTTGTCGGCAAGACGACACCGCGGATCCTCAAGAGCATGATGATGAAGAAGGAGGATTACGAACAGTTCTGGAAAACGCTGTTGAGCAAGCAGATCGTGCGCGGGACGATCGTCAACAAGACAAAAAGCGAAAGGCTCGTCCATATGGAAAGTTCAGCGAATCCCATCATTGATAAGGATGGCAACATCATTGGGTTCCTGGCGATCCAGCGGGATATAACGGATCGCCTAAAAGCCGAGGAGCGGCTGAACTATCTGGCATACCATGATGCCCTGACCGGTCTGCCCAACCGGCAGTTGTTCAATGATCGCGTGAATGTCATGCTGGGCCGGGCCAGCCGGTTCCGGCTGCTGATCGCGATCATGATGCTCGATGTTGACAATTTCAAGGATGTCAATGATACCCTTGGTCATGATGCGGGTGACCAGTTGCTGCAACTGATCGCCCGGCGGATGGCCAGCGTCGTGCGGGAGATCGACACGGTAGCCCGCATGGGTGGAGACGAATTCATTTTCATGGCGCCGGACCTGGGCAACATCGGCGATGCGGAAAAGCTTACGCAGAGGATCCTGGATGCCTTTAAAAAGCCCTTTGAGATAAACGGCAACCCTATATCAACAACCGCGAGTATCGGCATCAGCCTGTACCCGTCGGACGGAGATGATGTGCAGAACCTCATGAAAACAGCTGATATCGCAATGTATCGCGCAAAAGCCGCCGGCAGGAATTCCTACCGCTTTTACAGTCAGAAATAAACCCTGTTAGTGACAAAATTACACTAGAGCGGGATGAATCCCGTTGTTTAATTCTGAAAATTATCTTCCGTTTCGATGTCTTCCTGATTTTCCTCGGGCTGCACACGGTCCGGTTTATAGTTGTTGAAGCTGTAGTTCAACGCGAGCATGAAGACCGGCGACCGGCGCGACATTTCATTGTGAGAGTAAAAGTTATCGCCCTGGCTCGTGAACTCAAAATGACCCGTATTGAAGATATCGCGCACCTGGACCGTGGCCGTCAGCAGTTTACGGAACACGTCTATCTTGAGCGCGCTGTTGGTCATGATAAAACCGCGCCGTTCGCCCTGCGCGGTCACGGTCGGGCTGTTGTAGAAACCGGTGACCTGAATGCGTGCCCGGCTGCTTATCTTTAAAGTCGAATTCAGGCGGGCAGACCAGTTATTGCTTTCCTGCGATATGGAATCTCCTTCGAGCACGCCGTCGAGATGGTACTGGTACAAGTTGCCGGTCAGGTTTAAGTTGAACCACGGAAAGAGGTCATAATCCATCATAAGTTCGGCGCCGTAAGCACGGTCAGAGCCGACATTGTCGACCGAATTGAGCATGACATCGGCGCTGTATACGCTCGAAACATGGTCGATCTTGTTCAGCGTTTGACGGTAATATGTGTCGAGGGACAGGGTATTCCGGCCGATGCGTTTCTGGTATCCAAGTTCGTATGAATTGATGTATTCCGGCAGGAGCGCGGGGTTGCCCTGGCGTACCGTATAGGCATCCATCCAGGTCAGGAAGGGCTCAAGGTCCCAATCATGGGGGCGGTGGATGCGGCGCGTGTAACTGGCCATCGCCTGCTGATCTGCCGGCAGTTTGTATGAAAGATGGGCAGTGGGGAAAACGTCCCACCGGTCAATAAGAAACCGATCTGACGGGTCTATGAGCCTCATGTCGCGATGGGAATATTCGCTCCGCAGCCCGGTCTGGTATCCGATGCTGCCGTATTCGCCTGAGTAGGTGGCGTAAGCCGACTGGAGGTAATGGGCGTAATTCGCTGAATGGCTGTAATCCGCTTGATAAACAAAATCATTGCTGGTCGTGTCGTATTGATAAGTTTCTGTAGTTGTTTCCGATCTATTGATGTTCAATTGATAGCCGCTTTCAAGTTTATCCGCGATCCTGACCGGCATTGAGTACTCAACATTCAGACGCGCCCGGCTGGACGGGCCTTTCTCGATAGAACGCTGTCCATAAGTGATACTGCGGTCGGGCAAGAGAAGCCGGCTGACAGCCTGCTCGTCGCCGTTGTTCTGGCTGTATATCCCCCGCAAAGCCAATCTATGGTCATTGTTATTGAACGTATGATTATAGTCGGTATTTATCGAATATCCATAACCGCCGTGCTTCGAGCTGTCTTCGCTTATATAACTGGTCGTATCCCCCGGTACTGTCCATTCGTCATAATTTAAAACCGATGAATGGATCATATTGCGGCCACGCCATTCGAATTCCACGGCCGCGATGTCATTGGGCGTGGCATTGACGTCAATGCCGCCTTGAATGCCGTAGAATTTCCGGCCGAAGTCGGTTTCGCCTTCCGCGTCTCTATGGAAAGCGGTATCGTTAAGCGTCGTGACATTCTGCCGCCACGATGTTCCGCTGAAAACCGTGTTGTCATAGTTGACGCCGATATGGGTCTGTAATATTGACTTGCGGTAGTTCAGGCGGAAATCGCCGCCGTATTTGTTATCGAGTCCGAGATTCAGGTTCGCGGTGCCGTTGATGCCGGGAAGTTTTTTCTTCTTGGTCACCACGTTGATAATGCCGGCAACGCCTTCCGGGTCATACTTGGCCGACGGGTTGGTGATGATCTCGATGTTCTCGATGGAACTGGCCGGGATCTGCTGCAGCGCATCACTGGGCTCCAGCAGGGTAGGGCGGTTGTCGATCAGTACCGTGAAATTCGTGCTGCCCCGCAGGCTGACATTGCCCTCGATGTCGACGGATACCGACGGCGCGTTTTCCAGAACATCGACGGCGGTACCTGAGGCCGATGTGTAGGTCTTGCTGACGTTGATGACCTTTTTATCGATCTTGAATTCCATCTCCGGTTCATCACCAATTACCTGCACGCCTTCGACCCAGATCACGGAGCGTTCCAGGCGGACCGTTCCCATGTCAACCTTTGACTGTTCGGCGTCCACCACAAGGTCCTTGGTAGCGGCGTTGAACCCCATGTAAGAAAATTCGACCCGGTACATGCCAGGTTTTACACCGGTAATGAAAAAGCTCCCGTCCTTGTTCGTGGCGGCGCCCGAGATCTGTTTTTGCGCATCCGCAGCCAAGAGCATGACATTCGCATACTCCAGGGGATTATTTGATTTTGATTCCAGGACGCGGCCCGTTATGACCGCACCGGCCCGGCTGGCCATCCCCGGTTCGTTTTCTTGAGCGTACGCAAGCGAAAAAGTCATGCATAGACCGACAATCCCCAGAACCACACACAATAAAAAAGTTTTTTTCGTCATTTATGATTTCCTTTCATATGCGTTTTTTCTTGATAGCCCATAACTATATATAATATTAGACGGCAATCAAGGCGATAACGTTTACCCCGGGATCTCTCGTTTTCTATTTATTTTTGTTTATTATATATAAAATTGAGAAGAGGCAGTTAATCCAACACTAAAATATGCTGTAATTTCATAACGTTATTGAATATTTCATGTTCATTTTCCCTCTTGACAAAGTACTAATTATGTATAAAATGGGACTAAATGGGGAAAAATGGGGAATATTAGATTTAGAGGATTTTTTCAACATGCGGTCGACGACCGGAAACGTTTGGCTATTCCGAGCCAATTCCGCAACGTCTTGCTTCACGAATCAGAAGGGAAGCTCGTGCTGACCCCTGGATATGACGGCGAGATCTCCGTCTATGCGCTTAAAACATGGGAAGAGATCGAAGCCAGCGAATTAACGACGCTATCCATGGACAAAGCACAGGCGCGCCGGTACCGCCGTCATTTCACGTTCGGGATCAAGGAAGACCATCTTGATGCGCAGGGCCGGATCTTGTTGCCGGATTTCTTGCTGGAACACTCAGGGATAACCAAGGACGTGATCGTAGTCGGCGAGATCAATTATTTCACGCTGTGGTCACCGGAGAAATACGAGGTTTACAAGAAGAGCGTTGATATGCACTATCAGGATGATGCAGAAACCATCGAAGATTTAAGGAGGCATAATGAAGGTCCAAACCATCGAAGCAATAAAGAATAAGAAGGTCTCGTTCTTCCTGCCGAACGGTGAAATTAACGAAGATGAATTCGGCACCATCGAAGGGAAGATGAAGGGCATGATCGAGAACGGCGAATTCAACATCATCATTGACCTCTCGCGGGTAACCCACATGAACTACAAGGTGGTCGGCGGGTTTATCGACTACCAGAAAAAGTTCAAGGGTTTTGGCGGGGACATCAAGCTGGTGAACGTGTCGCCATACTTGCTAAACATCCTCCGGCTCTACGGATTCTATCCTTTTGAGATCTATCCCTCAAGAAGAGCCGCACTAAAAAGTTTCCAATAACCATTCATGGGCTGATGGAATTCCACCAGCCGGTACTGGAACCGGAAGTGTTGCACTGGATGAACCTCCAGGACAACGGTGTCTATTGCGACTGCACGGTCGGAGGGGGAGGTCATCTTTACGCAATGCTGCAGGCTACTGCAAATGCCCGGTTCATCGGCATCGATTGGGATCCTGAGGCGATCGCGACCGCGCGTGAACGGACCGCGGCATATGCCCAGCGCCTCAGCCTGCACCAGGCAAATTTTATCAATTTAGATTTAATTCTCGAAAGTCATAATATCCGCGCCGTCAACGGCATTCTTTTTGACTTTGGCGTATCGTACCATCAGGTTACGACCCCGGAACGCGGTTTCAGTTTTGAGCGCGAGGGCGGCTTGCTGATGCACATGGCGCCGGAAACGCCGGTCCTGGCACAAAAGCTCAAGGTCGCATCCAAGCATGACCTGGCGCGCGTTCTCAAGGATTATGGCGACGTGCGCAATGCGTGGCGGCTCGCGGAACTCATTTGGGCGAACCGGACCGACTTGCGCACGACCATGGACCTGAGGAACCTGGTGGCCGAGACCGTGCCGCGGCGCTTTTTGAAGAAGAACCTGCACCGGGTTTTCCAGGCGCTGCGGATCTGGGTAAACGACGAAATGACGAACGTGCGCGAGGGCGTGACGCGGGCGCTGAAAGTATTGGCGACCGGCGCGCGCCTGCTCGCGATCTCTTACCATTCGGGTGAGGACCGCATCGTTAAGGTCGTCCTGCGCGAGCAGGAAAACGCGGGCGCAATGGTGCGGCTCAATAAAAAGGTGATCAGACCATCCGTTCTTGAGGCGGCCGGCAATCCGTCGGCGCGTAGTGCTAAGCTGAGAGTGGGGGAGCGATGCGCGGTCTAGCCATCTTTCTGGCGATCGTCGCATACCTGTTCGCGCTCGTCTATATCGAAAGCCAGCTCGTGAAGATCGAGATCCGCAAAGAAGGACTGAAAAACCGTTTGAGCCAGCTTGAGGCGCAGAAAAAGGAATTGAAAGTAAAGCTCATGGAGCAAAGCAATCTGGCGCGGATCGAGACTGAGGCTAAAGCCCGCGGCTTTGTTTTCCCCGAAAAAGAAGATATCCTGGGGATCATCAAATGAAGCGTACCCGTTTTTTTAATTTCGCCCTTTTCGCGATCTCCGCGATCTTCTTCGGCTATCTTTTCTTCATGCAGTGCATAAAGTACCGGCACTACGCCGCCATCGCTAACAAAGAGCATCAGAAAAAGATAATTCTGTGCGGGACCCGCGGCAATATCTACGACCGGAACGGCCTGCCCCTGGCGACTTCGGAGGCCTGTTTTTCCATGTTCTGCACGCCCCGCTATTCGCCGGACAAGAAAAATCTCACGCGCGAGCTGTCGGTCCTGACACGAAAACCGCGCGACACTTTTGCACACCTCGTCGGCGAAGGGAAATTCTTCTGGGTCGAGAAGAAGGTCGACCTGGCGAAAAAGGAAAAATACCTGGCGCTGGATGACCCGAGCCTGGGATTTGCCCATGACCTGAACCGCGAGTACAGCATGCGGGTAATGTTCGAAAGCCTGATTGGCAGCTGCGGCGCCGATAACCAGGGGCTTGAGGGCCTGGAGCTCTATTTCAACGAGTACCTTGCCGGCAAGTCCGGGTTTGTCGTTTATCAAAAGGACCCGACGGGCGAGATCTTCCCCTACTACAATTACCCGGAGAAGAAACCGGAACCGGGCAGCGATATCTATTTGACGATCGACCTGCAGATGCAGACGATCCTGTACACGAACCTGAAGGAATACATGGCTCAGGAGGAAGCGCTGGGAGCCGCGGGATTGATAGTTCAGCCCCGCACGGGCGAGATCCTGGCGCTGGTGAATATCAGGCAGAACGGCAGCCCGCGCAATACCGTGATCTGCGACGAGTTTGAGCCGGGTTCGACCTTCAAACTGACGACCCTGACCTACGCCCTGCTGAAGGGCGCGAAAGAGAATGACGTGATCAACACCGACGGAGGCAAGATCGAGATCAACGGGCACAGGATCAACGACTTCAAGAATTACGGCGTGGTCTCGCTGCGGCAGGCGATCGCTCATTCCAGCAATGTTGCCATGGTAAAGACCGCCAGAGGCTTCGACCGGCGGGATTTTTTCATGCTCATCCAGGATTTCGGATTCACCCAGCCGACCGGACTGGAGTTCCCCGGTGAGATAAAGGGGCGCCTGGCTGACCCGGAAAACATGAGGGACATCGAGTATGCGACGCTGTCCTTTGGCCAGGGCGTCACGTGCAACCTGTTGCAGCTCGCTTTTGCTTATCAGGCGATCGCCAACGGCGGCGTCCTTCAGAAACCATTGATCGTGCGGGAGATCAAGCAGGACAAGCGGAGCCGGTACAGCTCGCGACCGCTGCGCATAAGGCGCGTGGTGGACGAAGACATCGCGTCGCGCATCACAAACATCCTCTGCAGCGTTGTTGATGAAGGCAGCGGTGCGGAAGCGCGGATCGACGGCGTGAAGATCGCCGGAAAAACCGGTACGGCCCAGAAAGTCATCGACGGTATCTATTCCAATAGTCAGATCATAACGACATTCGTTGGTTTTTTCCCGGCCGATGAGCCGGAATACCTGATCGCGGTGATGCTGGATGAGCCGAAAAAAGGCATGTGGGCAAGCACGATCGCGGCACCCATTTTCAAGCGGGTCGCCCAGAGCCTGTGCCAGATGAACGGGGTGGATTATGCGGCTCGCTGAACTTATCAACGGCATCAAGGCTCAGCCGGTCAATTTCCAGGACGTTGAAGTGAAGGCGATGGAATTCGATTCCCGTAAAGTCAAACCGGGTACGCTCTTCATCGCACTCACCGGTATTCATGCCGACGGACATGATTTCGTCGCCAACGCCAAGGCATCGGGTGCCTGCGCAGTGTTGACCCAGCGGAGGGTGGATATTGATCTGCCCCAGGTGATCGTTGAGGACAGCCGGGCGGCAATGGGCGGGCTGGCAAAGAAATATTTCCGTACCGATGAACGGGTGAACTACATCGGCATCACCGGCACCAACGGCAAGACGACCACCGCATTTCTGGTCCATTCGGTCCTGGCCGCCTGCGGCCGACCGGCCGGTCTTATCGGTACGATCTTCTACATGGGCAAGACCGCGGTCAAGGCCGGGCGCACGACACCGGAAAGCCTTGATATCTTCAGGCTCGTTGACCAGTTCTACCGCGAAGGTTCGCGCGACATCGTCATGGAGGTCTCATCTCACGCCCTGAGCTTGCAGCGGGTCGATCAGGTGGTCTTTGACCTTGCCCTATTCACCAACCTTTCTCAGGACCATCTTGATTATCACCGGACGATGGATAACTACAAGCAGGCAAAGCTTCGCCTATTTCAATTGCTCGGCCCGGACGGGTACGCGGTGTACAATGCCGACGATGCCGTCAGCGCCGATATCGCACAGCTTGGTGTGCCCAGATCGCTTACGTTCGGCATGGAGCATGGCGCCGACATGAAAGGCGAACTGGTTGGGCACAGTATCGAGGGTGTCGACGTGAAGGTGACTGATCGGGAGAAAGATCATCTTATTCACTCCCCGCTGATCGGAGTATACAACTGCTATAATATCATTGCTGCGTATGCCGCAGGATGCGCGATGGGACTGCCCGGGGATAGTATTGTCAGGGGACTGGGATCGCTCCAGTCCATCCGGGGCCGCATGGAAAAGGCGGCCGAGAACGTGTTCGTGGATTTTGCCCATACACCAAAGGCGCTTGAGAACGTCCTCAGAACGCTGCGGCCATACACACGGGGAAGGCTCATTGCCGTTTTTGGCTGCGGCGGGGACAGGGATAAGGGCAAAAGACCCCAAATGGGCAAGATCGCCGGACAATATGCTGACCACAGCATTATTACGTCAGATAATCCGCGCAGTGAGGACCCGCGGGCGATCATGAGCGATATTGAGCAGGGGATGAAAAAGGGCAGTTATCAGGCGGTCGCGGACCGGCGGGAGGCGATCGCCCTTGCGCTGAACCAGCAAAAGCCCGGCGATGTCGTGGTCATTGCGGGCAAGGGTCATGAAGAATACCAGACCCTGAAGGATACGACGATCGATTTTGACGATGTGAAGGTGGTAAAGGAGATCCTGGCAGGGACCAGCCGCATGGATTCAAGCCGGGGCAGACAGGGGAAGGACGCATGTACCGGGTAATGACCGTTGACGCGGCAGCAAGGATCATGGACGGCCGGACCCGGCAGGGGAACCTGGAACTGGTGCGCGATATCTGCATTGATTCCCGTTCGGCAAAACCCGGCGATCTTTTCTTCGCCCTGAAAGGTCTTCGGACCGACGGGCACTTGTTTACAAAGGATGCCATCGGCAGGGGTGCCGTAACGGCAGTCGTGGAAAAGGAAAGCGGCAGCATGGCAGAAATAATCGTCCGGGATACACTGGCCGCGCTCGGCGAGCTCGCGCGTTGCTACCGCGGACAGTTCAAGGCACCGCTTATCGGTATCACCGGCACCAACGGCAAGACTACGGTCAAGAACCTGACGACCGCGATACTGGCAAAAAGATGCCGGACCACGAGCACCCGGGGTAACCAGAATTCGCTGATCGGACTACCACTCACGCTGTTCGCCATGAGTGAAAGCACGGAATTCGTCGTGGCTGAAATGGGGACGAGCAGCCCCGGAGAGATCGGGCGCCTGTGCGCGATCAGCCAGCCCCAGTATGGGTTGGTCACCAATATTGGTCCCGGGCACCTGACCGG
Source organism: bacterium (assembly GCA_036382775.1). Classification (NCBI taxonomy): domain Bacteria; species bacterium. Next base: position 82,488 of record DASVHD010000046.1, read on the forward strand.
CCTTGGCACTTGCGAACAGGTCGAGCGCGAGAAAATGACGTTGATCCGCGCGCTCCCGGCTAATGGCTTTGGCGTGGTCGGTGAAACGATCCGCGGACCGGAAAACGGGGTAACGATCCACCGGTTTTCCGAGCGTATGCTGAGCGACGTCGTACTGACCGAGCATGGCTCCGCGTTCACGTTCGAAGGCAGCCGGTTCAACACGCCGCTGCTGGGGGCGGGGAATGTCAGCAACTGCCTGGCCGCGCTCGTGCTGACATCCCGGCTGGACATCGAAGCGGAATATCAGCAGTCGGCGCTTCAGGAAGCCAGGCCCGAACCCGGACGCATGGAGTCCCTATTGAACAATGGCCTATTGATCATCAATGACACTTATAATGCCAATCCCGTTTCCATGCGCATGGCCATCGATTTTGCGAGCCTGATCTCCCGGCGCCGGGTCTTTGTCCTGGGCGACATGCTGGAACTGGGTAACGACACCGAAAAATATCACCGGGAGATCGGTGATCACGCCCGGAAGCACTGCGACTTACTATTGACCTGTGGCCGCGTGGCGCGGCATTTCGGAGGCAGACATTTTACCGACATGATGAACCTGGTCGACTACTTGCTGGAGCGGCTGCAGGGTGATGAGCTGATCCTGGTCAAGGCCTCTCGTGCGCTGAAGTTCGAAGAGATCGTTTCCGAACTGGTAAGGAGTTGAGGAATGCTATACTTATTGTTCTATCCCTTGAAGGATGTATTCGGACCTTTCCGCTTGTTCGGCTATATCACGTTCCGCAGCGCCTACGCGATCATCGTGGCGATCCTGATCGTGATGCTTTTCGGCAACTGGTTCATTTCTTTCCTCAAGTCCCGGTCCATCGTCCAGAGGATCCGGGCCGAGGTGCCGGAGAAACACCGGGTAAAAGAAGGAACACCCTCAATGGGCGGACTGATCGTGCTGATCTCGCTGCTGGTTGCGGTCCTGCTGTTCGCGGACCTGACGAATCATAATATCGTGATCCTGATATGCGCCACGATCTGGTTCGGCATGCTCGGTTTCTGGGATGACTATATAAAAATATTCAAAAAACGCCCGCGGGGGCTGTCGATCAAGGTGAAGCTGCTCTGCCAGGTTATCTTTGGCCTTGGTTTGGGTGCATTCCTGTACTGGTTCGGACCCCAGGATTATGCGACCAAGACCAACTTGATCTTTTTGAAGAATTACGTGATAAGCTTCGGCGTCGTGTACCCGCTGTTCGTCGGGCTGGTCGTGGTCGGCGCTTCCAACGGGGTTAACCTGACTGACGGTCTTGACGGCCTGGCGATCGGGCTGATCGCGATCGGTGCCTTTGCTTATGCCGTGCTTTCCTATGCGGCCGGGCACATGGGGATAAGCAGTTATCTAAATGTCATATTCATCAAGGATGCGGGGGAGATCACCGTTTTCTGCACGGCTCTGCTGGGCGCGTCCATCGGCTTTTTATGGTTCAATTCGTATCCCGCCCAAGTGTTCATGGGCGATACCGGATCGCTGAGCCTGGGTGCGATCGTCGGTACCGTCGCGATCCTTATTAAACAGGAGATCTTGCTTGTGATCGTGGGCGGCGCCTTTGTCATTGAGGTGCTTTCCGTGATCCTGCAGATTTTTTATTTCCGCAGGACCGGTGGCAAACGGCTTTTCCGGATGGCGCCACTCCATCACCATTTTGAACTCAAGGGTCTGAGCGAGCCCAAGATCGTGGTCCGGTTCTGGATCGTGGGACTGATCTTCCTCATGCTGGCGTTGTCAACGCTAAAGGTCCGGTGAGAAGTTGAAGATCCTGCTGCTGGGACTGGGACGCGCCACTCTGGCCATAGCGCGCTATGCGATGCAGCGGGGCGATGAACTCTACCTCTATGAGGAGCACCCCGAGAACCTTTCCGACGCCGCGCGCGATCTGATCAGGACCGGCAAGATCGGGAATCATGAGAACCGCTCCTATGATCTGGTCATCGCTTCGCCCGGCTTCCCGGACTCTAAGCCGATCATCACGAACATGAGGGCAAGCGGCGCGAGGATAATCGATGAAATCGAGTTCACCTACGCTCACCTCGGCGATCCGAGCGTGATCGCTGTCACCGGGACCAATGGCAAGAGCACGACCGTTGCGCTCATCAGTTCCATTTTAAAGCAGGCCGGGATCAAAAATTTCCTGGGCGGCAACATCTCGCCGGGTACACCCTTTTCCCACGCGCTGTTCCAGGACCCTTACGATTACTATGTGCTTGAGGTCTCTTCGTTCCAGCTGATGCGCATAGAAAAATTCCATCCACGCATTGCCGTCCTTACCAATATCGGCATGGACCACCTGAACTGGCACCGGTCGATCGAAGAATATGCCGGGGCCAAGGCGCAGATCTTTAAAAATCAAACCCCGGCTGATTTTGCGGTCCTGTGCAGCGATGACCAGTCCACCAGGAAGTTCATCGGCCGGATCGCGGCCCGGGTCGTTTATTTCGGGAGAACCGCGACCGGCGGCGCGTGGCTGAACCACCGTTTCAATTTCCTGGATGAACCGCTGTTCCCGGCAGAGGATCTTCCCTTGCGTGGCGCTCACAACCGGCTGAACATCATGGCGGCGATCGCGGTCGCCAAGATCTTGAAGGTCGGCAACGATGCTATCGAGCGGGGTATAAGGACTTTCACGACCCTGCCGCACCGTCTGGAAGAAGTGGCCGCCGGCGGCACGGTAAAGTACATTAATAATTCGATGTGTACGAACGAAATGGCGGCGATCGCGTCGTTCAATGCCATGCCGGGTACAAAGATTGTCATCATCGGCGGCCGGACCAAGGGCGATCAAGCTCATGGGTACCTTGATCTCTTGGTGAGGGAGGCCAAGGCATGTGTTCTGCTGGGGGAGAATGCACCTGAGATCGCGCAGTACTTCAGGACCAAAGGCTACACAAGGTTTGCGATCGCGAAAGACATGGATGACGCCGTTATTAAGAGCCGGATGTTCGCCGCGCCCGATGATACCATAATGCTGAACCCTGGATTTGCTTCGTTCGGTCTGTTCCGGGATTTCGCCGACCGAGGGGAGGCCTTCAAAAATGCAGTCGGTAAGAATCGATAAAACGTTCCTGTTCGCGGTGTTTGTCCTGGTCGTTATCGGCGTTGTGTTCGTTTATTCTTCATCGTATTACCAGGCCATGCGCCGGGGCGTGGAGTCGACCTATTACCTGGTCGGGCACGTGCAACGGCTCCTGTTCGCGGTTTTGTTTTTCGTGCTGGGGCTCGTGATTCCGTATGAAAGGATCAAAAAACTTATCTTCCCGCTCTTCCTGTGCCTGACTGCATTGCTCATCATCACGCTGGTGATGGGCAAGTTGCAGTTCGGCGCCCGGCGCAGTCTGCCCCTGGCTTCATTCGGGCTACAGGTTTCCGAGTTTATCAGGATCTGGATCGTTTTCTTTTTCGCCAATTTTTTCGCTTCGCATCCCCGCATCGCATCCACCGGGCAGGGCGCGGTCATGACTATCCTGATCGGGTTGTTCATCATCTTTCTGGTCGCGGTTCAGCCGTCGATATCGGTCGCCCTGATATCGTTCCTGACGCTTGTGGCAATGCTGGTGTACGGCGGAGCCCGCTGGAAGATCCTGACCGGGATCATGGCCACCGGCATCGCCGTGTTCGCCGCCTGCGTCCTGTTCTTTCCCCATGCCCAGGCGCGCGTGGCAAGTTTTCTGTCGCACCCGACATACCAGGTCCAGCAGTCGCTTATCGCGATCGGTTCTGGCGGCTTTTTCGGCCGAGGGCCAGGCGCCGGGATCCAGAAATTTCTTTTCCTGCCCAAGATCCACAATGATTTCATTTTTGCGCATATCGCGGAGGAATTCGGCTTTGTGGGGAGCCTCGTGATATTCGTATTTTTCTGGGAATTATTCCTGCGGGGTGTGTCGATCGCCCAGGGCGTGCAGGATGAATTCCCGCGGCTTGTAGTCTATGGATTGAATGCCACGATCTTTATAATTTTCCTGGTCCATATCGGCGTCAGCCTGGGGTTGTTGCCGCCCACCGGCATTCCCATGCCGTTCATCTCGTACGGCGGCTGGTCTTTGGCGGCAAACCTGTACGCGGTCGGGTTGATCCTGCAGATTTCGAAAGAGAGTGACCGGTGATAAAGAGTCATAAAAGGTTAAAAGGTTAAAAGGTTCAATGGTGAATGGGAATAAAAAAATGAGTCAAATGAAGAAAAAGAAGGTTGTGGTGTGCGGGATTGGGACTGGCGGGCACTATTTCCCCGCGGTAGTCATTGCCTGTGAGCTCTTGAAACGGCAATATCCTGTTGCTTTCCTTGTGCGCACCGGATTTCACGAGGAAAAGATCGCGCGGGCGTACGGACTTGACACTTTCGCGATCAAGGCACGGCCATTTTTCGGGCGAACGATCGTTACCAAGCTTCACTTTTTCATATCCCTGGCATACTCGTCGTACCGTCTGATGCTTTTGACAAAGCACAACATCGGATTTTCCTGCGGCGGATTCGGTTCGTTGCCGCTCATCATTTCATGCATGATAAACCGCAGTCCCTTCTATGTTTTCGAACCCAATTCTGTGCCGGGCCGGGCGACCCGTTTCGTGGCGCGCTATGCGCGCCGGGTCTTCCTTGGCATCCCGATCCGGACAACGCTGCCAGGCAGGCTGCGGCTGACCGGCGTGCCGATCCGGTCCGAGTTCAAAACCTTGCTGCAGCCGGCGGCTAAGGAATGTCCGCGCATTCTTTTCATGGGAGGAAGCGGGGGAGCAAAGAGGATCAATGAATTGGCGCTGGAGCTGTCAAGGATCATGCCCGCCAACATCGAGATCACGATCATCAGCGGACAGCGGGATTACGAATGGGTGAAGAAACGCAGTGATACACGGACCCAGGTGATCCCATTCACCAATGAACCATGGACCGAGATCGGAGCGTCCGATATTATCGTCTCCCGCAGCGGCGCGCTGGCTGGTTACGAGATCATGGCGATGAAGAAAAAAGCGGTGTTCATCCCGTTCCCGTTCGCCATTGACGATCACCAGCATTACAACGGTCTATTCTTTGCCGCCGAAGGCGGCGGCATCGTCATCGAGGAAAAGGGGTTGACCGCAGAAAAACTACTGGACCGGATCAATGAATTGATGGGGCGGCGGATGAACAGCTCGCCCCACGCCCTCATCGACGCGGAGAAGTCGATCGTCGACGAGATCGAAAGGGAGTTTTCATGAAAAAGCTGCTGGGCAAGACGGAACGGCTTCATTTTATCGGCATCGGCGGTATCGGCATGAGCGGTCTTGCAGTCGTGCTCAAAAATTTAAAGTTCGAAGTGTCGGGGTCGGACATAAACCGCACGCATATCACCGAGGCGCTGGTGAAAAAGGGCATCCACGTGGTTTACCGGCATAAGAAGGAAAATGTCACCGGCGCGGACGTCGCGGTCTATTCGACCGCTATTCCGGAGAACAACCCCGAGATCAGCGAGGCAAAACGCCTGGGCATTCCTTTGATCCACCGGGGCGAGCTGCTGGCAGAACTGACCCGGCTGAAGATCTCCGTCTGCATCTCCGGCACGCACGGCAAGACGACCACGACCTCGATCGTCGGTGATGTGCTGCAAAAGGGCGGGCTTGAGCCGACGACGATCGTCGGCGGCATCGTCAAGGGTAAGAGCCAGGCGCACCTGGGGCGGGGCGATTATCTGGTATGCGAAGCGGATGAATCGGACAAGTCCTTTCTGCGCTTACTACCCGCGTACGCGGTCATCACCAATATCGAGGCCGAGCACCTTGACCATTACAAGAACCTGGATGAGATCAAGGACAGTTTCAGCCACTTTGCCAACCACGTGCCGTTCTGGGGATGTATTTTTCTGTGCGCGGACTCCCTGAGCGCCCTGCAGATCCGCAACAAGATATTCCGGAAAGTCATTTTCTACGGGCTTGGTGAATTCGCGCATCTGCGGTCCCGGACGATCGAGCGGACCGAACAGGGCACCACATTTTCCGTGTCGATGCATAACAAGCACGTCGGCAAGTTTATGATCAGGATCCCGGGCCGGCACAATATCACCAACGCGACCGCGGCCATCGGTGTGGGTATGGAATTGGGCATCAGGACCTCGTGTATCCGGGATTCACTGGCCGAATTCAAGGGCGTGCGCCGGCGCATCGAATATCTCGGTGAGGTCAATTCGATAAAGGTCTTTGACGACTACGGTCACCATCCCACCGAGATCGCGGTCACGCTCCAGACCCTGCGGGAGTATTATCCCAAGGAACGGATCATCGCTGTCTTCCAGCCGCACCGTTACAGCAGAACTTATCATCTTTTCGACCAGTTCGCGTTCGCGTTCCTGTACGCGAATATCGTGGTCGTCACCGACATCTACGCGGCCCATGAACTTCCGATCCCCGGCGTCACGGCCGACGCGCTGGCAAAAAGGATCAGCAAGGAACAGGACGGGGTGCATTACATAGCGGACTTTGACCGGATCGTCGATTTTCTCAAAGAAACGACCGCACCCAATGACATCGTGATCCTGCTGGGTGCCGGCAACATCAATGAAGTGAGCGGTCGTTTGTTAAAGGAACTGGCATGAAGAAAGCGTTTCGGATCAGTCCCGCAGCGGGTTTTGAGATCAGGCGTGGCGAACAGTTGGCCGGGCACACGTCGTTGGGGATCGGCGGCAAGGCCGATTATTTTATCCGCGTGCATTCCAGGAAAGGTCTCAGGCAGGTATTGGCGTTCGTTGCCCGGTACCGGCTGAGAGCTATGGTGATCGGCGCCGGCACGAACGTGCTCTTCAGCGACCGGGGATTCAAGGGTGTCGTGATCAAACTGTGCGGTTCTTTTTCGGAGATAAAAATGGGTGGAGAACAATGCGTATGCGGAGCTGGAGTTTATCTCAGGACGCTGGTGAAAAAAGCTCGCGACACTCAGCGCCGCGGCGCTGAGTTCCTTGCCGGTATCCCCGGAACGGTCGGCGGCGCCGTAAAAGGCAATGCTGGTGCCTGGGGACATGCGATCGCAGGGATCACGGAAAACGTAACGGTCATGACCAGGGACGGAAAGGTAAAGGTCCTCGAGGCGGAAGAGATCGGTTTCAAATACCGCAGTTCCAGGATCAGCGATCGTCACACGATCGTGTCGGTCACGCTGCGCCTGGGCAAGGGGCGCCGGTCGGTGATCTCCGGAACGATAAAGAAATATCTCGCCCAGCGGAATGCCCGCCAGCCCAGCGGCCGCAGCGCCGGCTCATTCTTCAAAAATCCGCCGGGGAACCCGGCCGGAAAGTTGATCGAGGAATGCGGCCTTAAGGGCAGCCGGGTGGGACAGGCGATGGTAAGTCTCAGGCACGGCAATTTCATCATGAATTGCGGTCGTGCTACGGCTGACGATGTGCTCGCGCTGGTCCGGAAGATCCAGAATGCTGTGCGCAGGAATAAAGGGATCAAGCTGCAGCCCGAGGTGAGGATAGTGCGATGATGCTGGTTGATGGCATCCAGCGCGCCGGTCTGTGGTTGGGTTTTTTCATCATGATCTTGGTGGTGTCATGCAATTTGCTGAGAAAAAAGGAAGAAAAGATCATTACGATCTATGACGTAATCCCGGAAGCCAAGGTTCTATCCGAAGTGGACGGGATCATCGAGTACCAGGGTGTCAGGTTTTATCTTGGCACCGGACGGCTGAACGAGAAAATGGCATATATTGATTCGCTGAAGCTCTATGAGCTTGGGGACCGGATGGAGGTCGATATGCGGTTCTCAAGGCAGATCATTATCAGAACAAGGCAATAGGAGGAGCTCTATGGCAAAAAAAGAGAAGATCGTGGGCATTGATCTGGGAACGACCAAAGTCGCGGCGATCATAGCGGAGGTTGACAACGGCGAGTTGAAGATCGTTGGTGTGGGTTCAACGCCGTCGTACGGTTTGAAACGGGGAGTGATCGTCAACCTCGAAAAATCGATCGGATCGATCAAGAAAGCGGTCGATGAAGCCAGCCGGATGGCGGGCGTCAAGGTCGATACCTGCTATGCCGGCATTTCCGGATCCCACATTGAGAGCATTAATGCCCACGCGATGATCGCCACGGCCCGGACCGGCGGCGTCATCACCAAACGCGACATCGAACGGGTCATTGAACAGGCACAGGCGATCGCCCTGCCGCTTGACCGGGAGATAATCCATGCCATACCCATCGAGTACATCGTGGACAACGAAAAGGGTATCAAGGACCCGATCGGCATGAGCGGTGTCAAGCTGGAAGCCGAGGTGCATATCGTGACGGCGGCGATCACATCCGCCCAGAATATTTTTTCCGCGCTCCAGCGCGCGGGACTCCGGGTGAAAGACCTGGTGCTGCAACCCCTGGCGTCCTCGTATTCGGTCCTGCAGCCCGACGAGATGGACCTTGGCGTCTGCCTGCTGGACATGGGCGGCGGTACAACGGACCTCGCCATATTCTACGACGGCGCGATCCGTTATACCCAGGTGATCCCGCTGGGCGGCGAGTATATTACGAATGACATCGCGATCGGCATCAGGACGCCACATGTCCAGGCCGAAACGATCAAACGGAAGTACGCCACACTGATGCTCACGCCCGAGGAGAAAAAAGAGGAGATCAAGGTGCCCGGCATCGGCGGTCGCGAAGACCGATTCATCACCAAGGAGACCCTGTACAATATCGTGAGCCCGCGGGTCGAAGAGATCATGATGATCGTCAACAAGGAGATCAAGAAGAGCGGGTTCTTTGACGTGCTGGGTGCCGGCGTGGTGATCACGGGCGGTACGGCCCGGCTTCAGGGCATGGACCGTTTTGCCGAGGAAATATTCAACCTGCCGGTCAAGATCGGAATCCCCAAGAAGATCGGCGGGCTGACCGATATCATCCTCGATCCGATCTACGCGACGGGCGTCGGCCTGATCATCTACGGGTTTGACAAAAAGAACGAATCGCTGATACCCCGGGCAAAGGGAGGCACCATCTTTGATGCGTTGAAAAAGCGGTTCGAGGATCTGTTCGGGAAATATTTTTAAAAACGAATGATGCGAATGAAAATAAACGAATGGTTCGAATTACAGCGACCGTGCATTCGTAAAATTCGCTATCATCCGGAATATTCGTAACTAAGGAGGTAACATATGCTGGAATTAGTGCAGGAGCCGAAATACTGTGCAAAGATAAAACTGATCGGAGTTGGCGGCGGCGGATGCAACACCATCAACTACGCTCAGTCATACGGGATTCAGGGCGTGGAGAGCATCGCGATCAATACCGACGCCCAGGTGCTGCAAATGAGCCAGGCGCCGGAAAAGGTGCAGATCGGTACGAACCTGACGGCCGGCCTGGGCGCGGGCGGCGATCCCGAGATCGGCCGCAAGGCCGCCGAGGAATCGCGTGAGCAGATCAGGGACCTCGTGAAGGACGCGGACATGGTCTTCATTACCTGCGGAGAAGGCGGCGGCACCGGAACCGGCGCGTCGCCCGTAATCGCCGAGGAAGCAAAGAACGCAGGCAGCCTGGTCGTGGCCGTTGTCACCAAGCCCTTTGACTTTGAGGGCGTCTGGCGGAACAAGAACGCCGAGACCGGGATCGACCACCTGAAGGAGATCGTGGATACACTTATCTGCATCCCGAATCAGCGCCTGGTAGCGATATCGCCGAAAGAACAATCGATCGTCGAAGCATTCAAGGTCGGCAATGTCGTGTTGTTCAACGCGATCAAGGGTATCGCCGAGATGATAACCAAGCCCGGACTCATTAACCTTGATTTTGCCGATATCCGGACTGTCATGATCGAGAAGGGTAAGGCCGTCATGGGCATGGGTATTGCTGAAGGCGAAAACCGCGCCGTGCAAGCGGCCCAGCTGGCGATTGCTTCGCCATTACTGGATGACGCGACCATCAAGGGCGCCCGGGGCGTGTTGATCAACGTGACCGGTGGATCCGATCTGACGATGACCGAGTTCAACGAAGCCGGCCTGATGATCCGTAACGAGGTCGGTGGCGACGCAAAGGTCATTGCCGGCGTAGTGATCGACGAGGAACTTGAGAATAAGGTGAAGGTCATGGTCGTTGCGACCGGTATCACGGACAAAGCACCCCAGACCGTGGTGGAATTCCCGGCGGTGAACACGCGGGACGACTTAGGACTGCCGACTTTCGTCCGGCAGAAGGAAAAAAAGGAATCAAAAGAGCGCCTTATCAACGAGAACGACCTGGAAGTACCGACGTTCCTGAGGAGGCAGATCGACTAGCCAGGGTTTATAGTAACTTATTTTACGCTGGTTTGACTTTATGCCTGTTATCCGCATGCGGTTGACTAAGTGGGCATATATAAGAATATTCTTGCGTGAATGACGATATTATGAGCGTGGATAAAATCATAAAATTCTTGAATCATGTAGAATATTTTTTATTTTATTGAGATAGTCACCCAACCATTGACAATTAACTGGAGTGCAGTATAATAAATTATGTGTAACGAGTTGACTCTTTCTTATGTAGGATTTTCAACAAGACAAGACAAGTTCTGTCGGTCTAACCGCGCAAAATCATCGTCATCGTCAATATCATTATTTTCAATCGGTTGGTGCGATCCATTTCCTGAATCTGCAACGGGCGCATATGACCTGAAAACAAGTAGCGTGCAAAGGAGGGAGCAATGCAGGTAAGTAAACATATGGGCAAGATTGTGTCTACATTGATAATAATCGGATATATTTTCCCCTGTAATCTCGAAGCCAACTGGACCACAACCGAATCCCGCCAGCGGCTGGGTTTTATCCAGGCCTGGAACGAAAACATGCAGGACGGCATCAGCCGGTTAAACATGGAGCCCCAGCAAGGCGGGGTCACGCCGGTCAACGGTGCCTTGCTGATCCCGGAAGCCGACCTGTCGTTACCCGGACGGAACGGCGCGGTCCCGATTCTACGGTATTACAATTCCAAGATCTGGGCAGCGGATAGCTCCATGGTTACGGTTGACAGCAACGCTTATTTGTTATCCCGCAATCTCTGGACCGGTACGGGCTGGAACTTCCATTTCGGCAAGGTCTGGGTGGCCGGCGACAGTGGCATGATCTATGAACAGCCCGGCGGTTTGCAGGTATATTTCAAGAAAAAATATCAGAGCGGCGATTATCTTTCGACCGACGGTGCGTTTCAACTCATGCATCTTTTTACCCGTCAGGACACGATTCTGGACAGCGTTGAGATCCGGACCGACAACGGTGGGATCATGAGGTTTGCCCGAAAATTCACCCAATACGACGTCCCGTTTTTCTATTTGACCCGGGTCACGGACAACAACGGCAATATAACCGGCTTTTATTACAGTATCTATTCATCCACGTACCTGCGGTTCGATTCCTTATTGACCTCGACCAAGCGCCGTTTGACCGCGCACTATCACCTGTCGCCTTATAGCGGCGGCGGAGATTATTCATATTATTTATTGGACAGCCTTAAATACAAGGGTTTTAACAATGTCAGTCTCAAGGTTGCTTATCACTACGATACAACGGCCTGGACCTACAACTCACCTTTTGGGTCATTGAACGGTGATGACCGGGGCGCATTATTATTAAAATCCATGGTCTATCCGGACGGCGATTCGGTCTATTACGAATACAACCAGTATTTTGAATTGACCGCGGTGCACACCCGCAATAATGGCGTGATCAACTACGAATACGAGACTTATAATTATTATAAGCCTGGGATCCCGGTCTATCTGCCCACCGATGAAGTGTATACGACCTGGATAAAATGGTATACCCGGGCAATCAAAAAGACCATCACCGACGATCCCTGGTCATCGCCCGATACGACGATCTATACCAGAGTTAACAGCAAGACCGGGAATCCGCCGAACGCATACGAGACCTCGATCACCAACCCGGACTCGGTCATGGTGCGCGATCCCGAGGGCAATTACCAGTGTTCGTTTTTCCGCGCCGGCTGGCGGGAATATGAGGCGCCATCATGGGGCGTGACCAAGGGCCTGGCGACCTACGGCATGCTCGATTCATCGGTAATATATAACCGGGGCGGCCGCAACCTGGGTACCACTATTGCTGGTCCAGCCGGGATCAAAAAAATCACGGCCGATAGTATATCCGTGTCAAAGCGCAGCCTGACCTATGGACCGGATTCGGTACTACGGGGTCAGGTACTATGACTACGACGATTACGGCAACCCCCGGCTGATCAAAAACATGGGTGATACATTAAATGCCAACGATGACTACTGGACCCGTCAGACCTATGCGTGCAGCGATGACAGTGCGACATTCTGGCTGAAAGTCACAGCGCATATCGATGAGCCGCCCATGACCTCGACCGTATCCTTTTACTCATTGCAGGGCGTCGATACTTTAATAATTAAGCGGCAATGGGGTAAATACAATGGTACTTGGCTGGTCACCGATGCGGACACCTTTGTTTACAATCCAGCTTATAAAAAGGCTGTGACTGTTTCCATTAGTTATCCCGACACCGATACCATCTGCATAGTTACGGCCACGGTCAAACAGATTGCCAGTCCTGACACCCTGCAGGTCTATGCCATCTATAACCTTTACAGTAGTAAAATCGTCGACAATGACAGCAGTTACAAAACCCGGGATGAGCATCTGACAAAACGGTTCTTCCGGCTGGTGACCAGCGAAACAATTACCTCAGACTCAGCCGGTACTAATGTCTTGGCTCAAACTTATTATTTCTACGACGACACGGTCAATATCGTAAAAATCTACACAAATCCGGTGCCGGTAAAATGGCAGATCCCCGCCGCGCCTTGCAATATCCGGGGCAACTTAACCCGGATCCAGCAGTGGAAAGGCGGTACCGACTATACCAAAAGTGAGCTGCGGTATGATCAGGTGGGCAATGCGGTCCACGCGATCTCCCATGCATCATCAAGCGCCGCTGAAACTACCTTTACCCATTATAACAAGCCTGATGATTCGTTGTATGCCTATTCTTGGCGTACGGTCAACCATATGGCCACCGCGATCTGCTCGTTGTATACCCGGACCGAATACGACTCGGCCACGGGTCTGGTCAAAAAGGCCTTTGACGTCAATAACGACAGCACGGTCATTGCCTATGACAGCCTAAATCGGATTCGCAAAATCTGGCAACCCAATGAAGATAATCCTTCGGTCATCAAAAGGTATTTCAAGGACGACATCGCCGCTTCCAAACCAGCCAACGTGATAGATTCGGTCAAGCTCGATACCCGGTGGCTGGTCGGTAAATCCTTCCTGGACGGTTTTTCCAGAATGATTCAGACCAAACAATACCGGACTGATACCACGGTCATCCAGAACATCACCTATAACGGCAACGGATTTAAAGATTCGGTCGGTAATCCCCATGAAGTGACCGGCACAATATCTTATGATTATTCGACACCGTCCTGGTCGGACATTACTTGTTTTGAGTATGACGGTGTCGGCCGGGATACCCTGATCACACATCCGGACGCCAAGAAGATCAAAATCAAATACCATGCTTATGCCGATACGATCTATGACGAGAAAAACAACAAGACAATATATTCCAAGAACGCTTTTGGTTTGATCGATACTCTGACCGATGCTAATAGCAATAAAACATATTACCAGTACGACAAACTCCATAACCTCACCCAGATCACGGACGCCGAATCCAGACTGACCAAATACTACTACGACAAGTTGAGCCGGCTCCGGGGTGCAGATGGTCCTGATGCGAGTTCATCCTGGACCTATGACGGCAATAGCGTTGATGTCTTATATGAATACGACGATCTTGGCAACCTCACGACTAAAAAAGACGCTCATGGCACGGTAAACTACGCATATGACGACCTGTACAGGCTGACTCGGATCCTGCATTCTCCGGATGGTTCCACCTGGCCCGATACGGTGAGATTGACCTATGATGTCGTAGTCGGCGCGCCTACTGGTTTAGATAATCCCAAAGGCCGATTATGGTCCCTGGTCACGGCCGGGATTGATTCGACCAAGTACTTCTACGACGACCAGGGTCGGCTCGGACTCAAGCGCGTCAACCTTACGGGCTGCACCGGCGAGAAAGCAATCACGTATAAATACAACGACGCGGACCTTTGCACTTTAATCAATATATCGCCGACTTATAAAACTATTTATCACTATAATGCACTGGGATATCTCAAGGACATCGGTGACCTTCAGATACAACCCGGCAGGCCAGATCACCAAACTGCAGTATCCCGCGACCCCCTCGGGCAGCGTGACCGATACCATCACCTATGATTCAAGGCTGCGGCCGATCCGGCTCAAATCCTATAAAAGCCGGGATACATACATCAACCTGACCTATCTTTACCAGGATAATTCCAATGTCGATTCGATCATCGACAGCATCGTCACGAATAACCGGCAGAAATATGACTATGACGCATTGAACCGGTTGACCACGGTTACCTGCCCTAACGGCAACCAGTCCTTCACCTACGATAAAGTGGGCAACCGAGCTTCTAAATCCGGCACGAATTACAGCTATTATTCCAGCACCAACAAACTTCAGCAGGATCATCGAGGCTACAAGTATTACTATGATAACAGCGGCAATATCCTGAGACACCGCCAGGGTAGTCCGGAAACGACGGTGGATTCCTTTGCTTATGACTGGAATAACCGGCTCATCTACTACAAGAAAATATCATCGGGTGTTTATTGCGATTTTGCCTATAATGCCTCTGGACTAAGAATAAAAAAGCATTATAATGATCCGGGGAGCGAAACTGAAACCACGACCTATTATATCTACGACGGCATCAACCCGATCGCCGAATACGGCCCGGACGGCACCATCCTTAGCCGCTATATTTATGCCAGCGGCATGCATGTCGCCAAAATATCGGGCACGGATACGACATGGTATCATGGGGATGCGCTGGGATCAACCAGAAAAATGACCAAGGAAGACGGGACGGGTTATGATTGGTCGGCAACGTATTATCCCTTCGGCGAGATGACGCAGACGGGAGCGGGAAATAACGCCCACGGATTCACGGGCAAAGAATACGACAGTGAAATGGGTTTGAATTACTTCTGCCTGCGCTACTACGATCCGCAGATCGGGCGGTTTATGACGCTAGATCCGGTAGATCAGAAAGGGATATCGCCGTATGCTTATTGTTTCAATAATCCATTAACATCAATCGATCCATCCGGATCGGGGCGAGAAGATTATATGACACCTATTCGAACGCAGCAAGTTCATGCCGGGGGTGGTGGAGGAGTACCCTTTGGCTGGGCACCGGTGCATCATACCGAGGAAGAGGATTTGTGGCATGATCAGGTAATGTTTTATTGGACGCACAAAGTATGGGGTACTGACTGGCTGTACGAATTAGCGATGTCGCATGCTGAACCCTTGGACCTTGAGTTTTTTGGACCAGGATGGGACTATGCATTAGATCCTAACAGAAAAATGAGTTCTGAAAAAAGGCAATTGCTTAAGGAAATTTTGTTTTATCTGTGTTCAGGTATAGTTGAGGTAGATGTGTTGACGACAAACGGATGGCAGCATATTAATGTCGGACTATGGATAATGGAACACGACGTTAATATTATTGATAAATTTTTACCTGGTTTAGCAGGTGAAACGTCGGCACTAGATCCATTGACGATGAATCTTGATCTCAATGCAATTGCGGGGCAGGCCAATGCAGTCATACCAGCGTACTTTGACCTTGCATCAATATTGCTTCATGAAGCTGTGCATCTGATTCAATTTTCCTATGGAATTGCGCCAACAGCTTACACGGACGCTGCCCGAGATGCAATATATAATAGCATGGAAAGGACGGCTCTCGGTATCGAAGCCCTGTATTTTTCTAATCAATGGAGCTCAGGAAGGCGCGCGGACTGGATAAAATATTGGCAAGAAGTCAACGAAAAGTAATAGAGAATGAGAATCCCTTGGTAAAATAAAGCATTTAATGAATAGACTTGTGATACGACTGGCACTGGGTTGGCTCTTTGTTATCATGAGCCTGGATCTAGGTTCATGCGCACTGAGGGTATCGCGGGGTCTTATGCATATTGATCTTGGCGTTGACACGATGCTTGTTAGCCGCGAGCTTGCTTATGTTGACGCGTCTTTTTCGGAAAACATTGAATTGGTCGGCGCTGCCTTCGGATTGAATACAGGTAGAAAAACTATTATTGTCATAAGTTCTTTCTTTCCGCAGACGAGTTATTTCAGGGCTGATGTATATTATGATGATTATGATTTGGTTCTACTCATGGATACAAACTTGATCATGGATACGATCCGATTGAATTCTGATTCGATCATCTATTTATTTTCAAGGAAGATGTTTCCGCCTCTTTTTGCCGAGGCATGCACCACATTGAATGGTTTCTATTTCCCGATATCAAGAAATGCGAAAGAGTTGACAGGACAAGTGATTTTTCAGGGGAAAACCTTTGAACTGCCTACGGTTGAATTCAATAAATACACTGGAAAAATTTATGGTCAGGTTAGCGGCAAGGTTGATTTCAAGGCAGTGAAACTGAACGCGAAAAAAATGTCGCAGTATCTCAATACTACAATGTTTCCCTATAAATTACGGCTACGCGGACTCCTGGAGCAACAAGAATTAAAATAAACGCGACACACTACTCGCACGGTACGTTTACGCCAATGGCATGCATGTTGCTAAAATATCGGGCGCGGATACGGTCTGGTATCATGGTGATGCTTTGGGATCGACCAGAAAGATAACCAAGGAAGACGGCACGGCGTATGACTAGGCAGCGACGTATTATCCTTTCGGGGAGATGACGCAGACAGGCAATGGCGCGAACACCCACGGCTTCACGGGTAAGGAAATTGACATGGAGATGGGCTTGAATTACTTCTGCCTGAGATACTACGATCCGCAGATCGGCAGGTTTATGACCCTGGATCCGGTGGATCAGAAAGGTATGTCGCCATACGCGTATTGTTTCAATAATCCATTAATATCTCTTGATCCAACCGGAGCAGCGCGTGAGGGTTATGTGACGCCTATTCGACCGCGGCAGGGTCATGCATCGGGCGGCGGGCGACTGCCCTACGGCTGGGCGCTAGTGCATCATACCGAGGAAGAGGATTTGTGGCATGATCAGGTGATGGAATATTGGAGTTACAAAGCATGGGAATTCACAGGGTGGGGTGACTGGCGCAATCGAGGATCAATGGAAAGTTACTTATGTGCTAACCCAGTTCTTTTCGCTGAACTGTGGGAAAAAGAGGATATTAGTCGAATACACTGGTATTTTATTAAGAATGACTATTTCAGAATAACAGAAACGAAACCCGGTGAACGAATTACCACAGAATATTTTTTCAATCCAATAACCATGGGCATTGGGATGAATGTAATTACCGAATTGTTGGGTTGGGAACTGGCCTTGAGTTTAGTGGATATTAGCATCGCCGATCAGATGGTTACCGATGCGAAAGCGGCGTTTGGGCCGCCTACCGTATTACGGGTAAGTTCTGCTTTGTATGCCGATATTGCTGATGAACCTGGATTGATTGTGGATGAGATTTTTTGGACGGTGGTAACTCTGGGGGTACAGACATCTGTATCAGGTGGATTCCCGATTGGATTAAAAGCTATGTATCATGGACCACATCACATTTTTGATGGACTCCCGATGAAACATTATCAATTACAGATTTGGTTAAGACATATAGGCGGAATAACCTACCGCTATCCGTTATGGCCATGAAAGTATGCGAATAAATATTGATTCAGGAGAGGCGCTAGGTAAAGCAGCAATATACTATCATGACGCCAAATTCTTACAACACGGTATGAAATACACAGAAGCAGAAAGAGTATTCAAACTCGAATTGACACGGGTTAAATATGAAGAGATGACGATCCTTTTGAATTTGGGATTTTTAAAACTGTGTATGGCACCAAGAACAACTTCTGTCATGGTTTTTTTGGGGGTAAATGGAGTGTCGTATGACAAAACGAGATTTACAGACGATGACCCTCCTGGCAATATACTAAACTTCGTTTCATTTTACCCTGATGAACACAGACTCGAACTAGCGTGTGATGGAAAAACCAAGATTAATCTAAATATTAAGAATATAAATGGTTATTTTGAGGATAATCAATTATTGGGTAAATTACATTACATTTCATTTTTCGGTGCTGAAATCGAAAGATCTTGACTAGATAGATATAGGGTCAGCCCTCGAAATTAGAAAGTAATTGACAAAATCAGGAAAAAGAATATAATGAGAGTATGGCGCGTCCCTATCGATTACGCAGTGAAAACTGTCTATACCATATCATGAGCCGGGGCGATGACCGTAAAAGAATTTA